>QIDL01000040.1 GCA_003228415.1 Gammaproteobacteria bacterium
CTTGTTGGATTGAAACTACGTTGATGATTGAAGGAGAGGTGATATGGATATGGCGATCAGGATCGTGGTTGGCGCGATCGCGCTGCTGTTTTTGTTCATGGGGGCGAATCTGATGTTCGCTCCGGCCACTGCGGCGGAGGGGTTCGCTCTCACGCCGATTGGCGCTCAAGGGCTCAATACGCTCAGAGCCGATCTTGGCGGAATGTTTCTAACCGGCACCGCGCTGTTGATTCTCGGACTCGTGCAGAAGAAGTCGGAGTGGTTTCTGGCGGTGGCCGTGTTGATGGCGATCATCGCCTTTGGACGGCTGGTGGGATTTGTGGTGGACGGAAGTCCGAGCAGCGCGACGTTGAGCCCCTTCGTCGCCGAGTTGGTTATCACAGCCATACTGGTATTCGCGGGCCGGCGTCTTGCTGACACCGCAGGCTGAACGACGATCGCTGGTAGCGTGATGTAATCCGATTTCTGAGGTTCTCTAGGCTGCAGCGCGCTGCATTTCGATGGCCTTCATCTGCGCTCTGAGCACCGGGACCGGTCGCGCGTAGGCGAATCCGAAAGATACCGCGCCTTGTTTTTCCTCCAGCGCATGGTGCAGGCGGTGAGCGTGCATGATGCGTTGCATGTATTTGCCGCCCGGTCGCCAGTTATGATGGATGCGGCGGTGCACGATGATGTCGTGAAACCCGAAGTAGACGGCGCCGTAGGCCGCGACGCCTAGGCCAGCCCAGAGTGCCCGGGGATAGCCGTTGGTACCGAACCAGATCAAGATAATGGAGGGTGTGGCAAAGAAAAAGGCGAACAGGTCGTTGAGTTCAAACCAGCCCTTTCGTGGTTGATGGTGGGACTTGTGCAGCACCCAGAGGAAGCCATGCATGACGTACTTATGAGTGAAATAGGCAACACCTTCCATCAGAGACAGAGCCCCCAGAAAAACCGCTGCGTAGACCAGGGCTTCCATCCTTGTCGGCTATCCACCGGCGCTCATGGTCGCTGGCGGACTTCGATCGATCTGGGTGTGGTACGCCTGCAGCACAAGGTCGAGGAAGGCGGCAAATGGCTGGCTGTCAATCCCGGCAGGCTCCAGTGCGGCGAGCGCATCGTTGAGTTCCCGATCGGCTCGCGCTTCTGCTTCGTCCACCGTCATGATGGCCGCATAGGTGTGTTTGCCGAGATCATTGCCATGATCTTTGCCGGTGATGCGGGTGTCGCCGACCGCGTCCAGCAGATCATCGAGAATCTGAAATCCCAGGCCTGCATGGCTACCGAAGGACCGTAACGGCTCGAGATCCTGGGGTTCGAGCCCGGCGATCCGCGCCCCTGTCTCGAGACACAGTACGAACAGCGCGCCGGTTTTCTGATACTGCAACTGCTTGAGAGATTCCGCATCCACAGAATGCGTGATGTCTCTGAGATCCCGCTCCTGTCCCGCACAGAGACCATCGAGGCCGATGGCGTCCGCAAGTGATGCGATGAGGTCGACCTTGATCTGGGCGGCAATGTCTTTGCTTTTGCCTATCACACCAAATGCATCGCTGATCATCGAGATGGCGCCCAGGATCGCGATGTCTTCACCGTGCACGAGATGATTGGTACGTTTGCCGCGACGCTGCTCGGCGTCGTCCATGCAGGGCAGGTCGTCGATGACCAGTGATGCCGTGTGGACCATTTCGATTGCGCAGGCGGCGTCCATGGCGGCGTCGACCCTTCCGCCGAGAGCCTCGGCGGTCAACACGGCAACCAGCGGGCGCAGGCGCTTACCACCGTCCAGCAAGCTGTAGCTGATGGATTTTCTGAGACGCGGAGCAGCACCACTTGCGTTCGGTGCGATTTCCGACAAGTGGTGTTCGATTTGGCTGCGTAGCGCTCGGAACCGTTCCGGATAATCTGGGGTATCCGGTTTTGCCTCACTCAAATGCGATGACCTCGTGCTGTTCTTATTGGCCAGATCCGATTATAAGAGCAACTAGTTTGCTTACGGACCGTAATCCTGTCTTTCGCGACTCCCACGCGACCTGGGTAATTATCCATTCTTCTTGCCTTCGACTCAAAAGAAATAGAAGCGCCTTATTTGACCGCGAATAGAGGCCGAATCCATCGTCGGCATTCTGGCGCGGACGATGTGCAGTCCGTTTTCTCGTTTCATGCAGCGATCGCAGTAGTAACGGGCGACGGATTGCACATCAGCATACATCGTTTGCAACTCGCTGGGGTCGAAACCCACAAAGAGCACATCCCGGAACGAAGCGCCTTCTGACCAGAGGGAATAGTTCATGTGGCCGGAGTAAACCCCGGGTAACAGGTTGTCGTAGTCGAGCTGGTTGAGGGCTCCGGCCTGGCTGAAGTGGGCGGCTACGATGGTCACCGATTGACGTTCAGCCGCGGGTATTGACTGGTAGTGAGTGGTCACCAAAGCCACCAGCCCCGGCCAGCCGTGCATCTCGGCGAAGTGCGGGAAGTAGCGACCGATGGCCGCAGGTTCGGTGCCGGGAAAGCCCTGCTCGCCGTCGCGGATGAAGTCCGCCACCCGTTGTAGAACGGGGGGTGGCAGTACCGGAGCGGCAATCGGGATGGACACCAGGCCGGAAATGGCCATGGTGACGAGAAATGCTTCCCGCATTCTGGTCCGGTCCAGCAGCCAGCGCTCCCACAGCAACCCACCCAGTGCGCCGAAGAGGATGAACAGTGGCGTGGCGAAGTAGAACTTTACCCCGGCGATGAGGAACAAACCAAGACAGATAGCGGCTGCAGTACCGAGAACGCGAGCCGTTGGATTCGCGGCGACCAACCCGTAGAGCAGCCCGGGTAGCCAGATCAGCATGAATGGTGGGTTCATGGTGGCAATGAGCCCGAAAATGGGTTGATCGATCACCATCGCCTCGGCCGTGGTGGCGCCGGTGGGGTATGCCTGGATGAATTCCAGGAACGGCCAGCCGTTGGCTACCTGCCAGACCAGAAATGGACTGGCGATCACCAGCATCAGGCCCACGGCTGCCCAGACTTCCGTTCGGGCGAGTGTCCAGCGCGCATAGATCAGGACGCTCACGCCGAGTGCGGCGAACCACGCGATTATTGAAAGTTTGGTGAGCATGGCGCAGCCAAAGATCGCACCGAGCGCGATCATGTATTTTGGCAGCGGGTTGTCCAGATAACGGATGAGAAGCCAGAAACTGGAAGCCCACCAGAGTTGGTCGAAAACGTTCATGGTGAAGATCGACTGCACCGAGAGAAATGCCGGAGCGAACAGCACCACCAGCGCTGTCGCCCACTGTGCGGTATGACGACCTCCGAGCAGGCGGGTGATGTCTATGGCGAGGATCGTGACGCCGATGCCCACAAGGCAGGCGGTGCCGCGTAGAACCAGCACATCAGAGCCGAACAATGCCACGATAGCAGCCCCGATCCAGGCGATTGCAGGGGGAAAATCGACGTAACCGAAGGCCAGATGCGACGCTGCATCGAGGAAGTAGAGTTCATCGGACAGATATCCGTAGCCACGGCCCGCCACCACGAAGATGGCGATTTTGGTGACGGCGCCGAATGCCCACAGACCGTAGAGCGGCAGTGGGCGAGCGCCGGGGGTCATTGTGCGTGCCAGGTATAGAGCTGGGTGATGGCGTAGTTCCAGACCGCACCGACCACGATGCCGGCGAAGCCCGCCAGTAACCAGGCGGTTTGCTGTGAAAACAGGTATCCAGCGACGCCCACATTGGCCAGTGCGCCGATGCTGCAGGCGAGGACGAACGAGAACCAGCCCTTGAGCCAGTCCACCCCCTTCAATTGCAGATCGCGATAGGTGATGACGTTGTTGATGACGTAGTTGACGGTCATGGCCACCAGCGTGGCGCCGACCTGGCTGGTGACGAAACCATAGTCCATGCCTTGATAGAAAAGTGTCAGCAGCCCCATGTGCACGGCCACGCCGATGCCACCAACCATGATGAAGGCGACAAAGCGAACCGGCACGAAGCGCCCGAACAGCTTGTCCAGCAACAGCATGCCATAGTCCCACAGCGCCTGGTTATCGAGCTTGCTCTCACCCGCGAAGCGCTGGCCGAAAGTAAAAGGCAGCTCTTTGAAGCGTAGCGGCTCCGGAGCCGAAGCGAATAGATCCATGAGAATCTTGAAGCCGATTCCGGAGAGGTTGCGCATGCAGGATTCGAATGCCTGGCGGGTGATCATGAAGAATCCGCTCATGGGGTCCTGCAGGGATTCCGGCACCACCATCCGGCTCATGCGGGTGGCCAGTTCCGACTTTCGTGCCCTGTCATCGGTGAAAGCGCTGGCATCGCCACCGGCGACATAGCGAGACCCGACCACAATGTCCAACGCTTCATCCTGTAGCGTGCTGTACATTGTCGGCAGCAACGTTTCATCGTGCTGCAGGTCTGCGTCCATCACCGCAATATAAGGCGCGCTGCTTGCCAGCATGCCTTCTATGCAGGCGGAAGACAGGCCGCGGCGCTTGATACGTTGCACACATCTGATCCGTCCGTCTTCCCTGGCCAGGCGTCTCACTTCGGTCGCGGTGCCATCCGGCGAATCGTCATCGACAAAAATGACTTCCCAGTTGAGTGGGCCGAGAGAGTCGCTCAGACGTTCGACCAATACGGCGATGTTGGCTGTTTCATTGAAGGTGGGCACGACGATGGATAACTGGGCACTGGTGGTCATATCGGCTCGCGCGCTAAGCTTGGCCTCCGGATAAAAGCCGTGGATTGTAGCCGGTTTGCCAGACGGATTTCGAATAACTCCCGCAGCTCGGGCTGCGACCGCGGCTGCCGTTACAGCTATGGCAGTCATCCTGTTGTTTGGGCAGTCTGCCTTTTCGGAAGTTGCCGGTGGCCTTGGTGCATTGAGTGAACTCAAGGACCAGCATGGCGATCCAGGTGGACTCAGCACTGAGGCCGACGGGATCCAGATCGCCATTGTGGTTTCCGCCAAGCGGCTGCGCCGGATCAAACCGTGGGAACGCGCCATCCTCGAATTCGACGACACGCTCGAGCTGATTCGGATTGCAGATGTGCCTCGCAGCACGCCGACCGAGTACCAACGGGTCGCCGAGAAGCTGAGAAAGCGGTTACCGGATAACGTGAATGTGCTGATCGATCTGAAGGGGGTCTGGGTCAGCGAGTTCCGACTCGATAGCTCCACGCCCAACATACTGGTGTTCGACCGGGCCGGACGACTGCTGGCGCAGCATGCCGGTATGTACAAACGGGCACTGTTCGATGCTCTGCAAGCCGACCTGGAGCTGATTCAATCCGGCGCGTTGGCCGCTCAAGCGCCTTCTCAGGAACCATAGGCTCGTCGGTTGGCCAACGATCTAGCCAGCAGCCATCCGCCCAGGCCGGTCGCCAGCAGGAGCACTATCGGCGTCAGCAAGTCGAGCAGCGATTCGCTGCGCCAGAACACCCCGCTATAAGCCTCGAGCGCCCAGGTGTTGGGGGTCAGCCAACCCAGGTTCTTGAGCGTTTCAGGCATCAGAAATCTGGGCACCATGCTGCCGCCGAGTGCCGAAAGCACCAGAATGACGGTATTAGCTACTGTTTGTGCCTGGCGTCGTGTTTGACAGGCGGTTGCCAGCAGCATGGCGAGACCGGCAGCCGATATCGAGGCTGCGATGGAGACGCACAACCAGGCGCCAAAGTGGCCCGGTAGATCCACGCCGTAGGCAAGCCAGGCGACGAGGAAAATCACCGATACCTGGACCAGCCCCTGGCCGATGACATAGAGAAATTTGCCGTTGATCAGCACACCAATGCCACCCGGCCCTGCCAGGACCCGATCGAGAATGCCGGATTCCTGCTCCTCCAGCAGTGAGACGGCGCCGTGTACCGAGGCGAATAACAGAAACATGAAGGCAACGGCGCCGGCGGAATAGGCGACCAGATTGACCGACTCACCACCGATGACGGATTCCCGGGCCAGCAGGTCTTCGAATGACCAGCCGACTTCGCGACCGGCGGCGGCGTCCTCGCGCATCTCATTGAGCCCGGTGTTCACCTCAGAGCGTTGTTCCTCATCGAGCGTGAGGAATTGATTTTCCAGCTCGGCCACCACGTTACCCATGGCGACATCCGGCAGTGCTGAAAAATAAGCCTGGCGGATCTGTCCGGTAAGCATGGGCTCAGCGACACCCCGGGCCGGATCGGTGACCACCAGTAAGGGTGCGGGTCCAAAGCCACCGGCTTGCTCCAGAGGCTCGGCATCCGCTCTCACGATCAAGCCGATGTCCGCATCTCCCGACTTCACCGCCGCTCGTACCGCGTCCCGGTCCCTGGAATCCAGATCCTTGATGGTCAGCGTGGTGGAGGCCGACAGCGCGGCGATGAGCCGTGTCGAGGTATCGCTTTGCACCTCATCGAGAACCACCAGATTGAGGCTGAGGGTGGCGCCGGTGGTGGCGGTGAAGATTTCCGCCATGATGACAAAGAAAACCGCAGGCAGAAAAAAGCTCATCAGCAGGGCACCGCGATCACGCAGCAGACCCAGCAGCATGGCTCGGAAGATCGCCGCGCTCAAAGCCTGAGTTCCTCGCCGGTCAGACGCTGGAAGACGCCCTCGAGGCTCGGTTCCCGCACCCGAATTTCCGCTGCGCTGAGATCGAATTCTGAGAGTTTGTTGTTCCACTCGCTCACGCCCGCGTAGCCTTCGGGCACACTGCCTGCCCAGGTTCTCCCGCCGTGAACGGGCACCAGGCCGTGTCCGGACAACCGCGCGCGTTGCCTGTCATCCGGCAGGCTGGTCAAGGTGATGGTCATTTCCTTGCTGTTGCCGAAGACCGATTCGATCAACGCTTCGGGTGCGCCTTCGAGACGGATCCGGCCTGCGATCAGGAACACCACCCGATCGGCCAGGGTGGTTGCCTGGTGCAGGTCGTGGGTGGTGAGCAGGATGCCCAGGCCTTCGGTCCGCAACCGGCGCAACAATTCGTGAATGCGCTCCCGCGCGTTGACATCCACGCCCACCGTCGGTTCGTCGAGCATCAGCAGGCTGGGGCGATGCATCAGGCTTGCAACGATGTTCAGGCGCCGCTGCATGCCACCGGAGAGGGTGTCCACCCGGTCGCGTGCGCGGTCTACCAGGCCGCTCCAGCTCAGAGCCTCCTCGGCGCGTTCTGAGAGGAGATTTTTCGGCACACCCATCAAGCGACCGAATACCTGCAGGTTTTCGACAACGGTCAGATAAGGATAGAGGGCCAGCTGCTGTGGTACGAAACCCAGGGTGCTGCGGGCACTCCGGGTGCGTCTCGGATCGGCGCCGGACAGGGCCACCAATCCCGCGTCGGCGGCGATCCGACCGCACGCCGTGCCCAGCAACGTGGTTTTTCCAGCGCCGTTGGGTCCCAGCAACACCACCAGTTCTCCGGCGCGGACCTGGAGACTGACGTCCAGCAGCACCTCCCGGGTACCGAGCGACTTTTCGATGTTGCTCAGTTCCAGCAGTGCTGCAGCCGACCGGGTTGCCTGGTCTGGTGCCGCGTTCACCGTGTTGGGTCTGGTTGTGTCGAGAACCATCA
>QIDL01000489.1 GCA_003228415.1 Gammaproteobacteria bacterium
CAACAGGCGATCGACAACCACCTGCCCTGGCTGCAGGCAGCGAGCTATCTCGGTTGCAGAGCCATTCGCGTCAACGCTGGAGGACAGGGATCGAGGGATGAAGTCTCCAGCAGGGTCGCCGACAGCCTGCACAGCCTCGGCACCGCGGCTGCACCTCTCGGTCTGTATGTGCTGGTGGAAAACCACGGTGGTCTATCCAGCGACGGCGGCTGGCTGGCGGCTACCATCGAACGAGCCGACCACCCTCGCGTCGGAACCCTGCCCGACTTCGGCAATTTCCGCCTGAATCCCGGTAGCGAACCCGAATACTACGACCGCTATCTTGGCGTCACAGAGTTGATGCCGCGCGCTCGTGCGGTGAGCGCAAAGTCTTATGACTTCGACGAGCAGGGTAACGAAACGACCATCGACTACCAGCGGATGATGCGCATCGTCCTCGATGCGGGCTACCGGGGACATGTCGGCATCGAGTATGAAGGCCAGCGGCTCTCGGAATTCGAAGGAATCCGGGCGACTCGAGATCTACTGATTCGACTCAGAACCGAATTGATGGCCTGAGGAATCGGATCCAGGGTGTGACCCTCATCGCGTTATAATTTCAGCGATCTGCCGGTCAACAGCTCGTAGGCTTCCAGGTATCTGGCAATACTGCGCGCCACCACTTCATCCGGCAGCGTCGGGCCCGGAGCGGTCTTGTCCCACTCGCCGGCTTCAACCACCGTCTCCAGATAGTTACGCACGATCTGCTTGTCGAAGCTCGGCTGCTCACCCCCGGGCTCCCACTCGGCAGCAGGCCAGAAACGGGAACTGTCTGGTGTGAATATCTCGTCAATCAGCAACGGTGATCCCTGACCGTCTATCTGGCCGAACTCGAACTTGGTGTCCGCCAGAATGATCCCCCGCTCCAGAGCATAATCGCGCGCCCGCGTGTACAGGCCGAGCGTGGTCTCGGCCAGCCAGGTCATGAGTACCTCACCCACCACTTCCATACCTTCTGCGAAGCTGATGTTCTCATCGTGACCGGTTTCTGCCTTGGTGGAAGGTGTAAACAACGGATCTGCAAGTCGATCACTGTTGCGCAGACCTTCCGGCAGCTCGATACCACAGACGCTGCCGGTGCGCTGATAGTCCTTCCAGCCGCTGCCGGTAATGTAGCCTCGTGCAATGCACTCGATGGGTACGACCCGGGTTCTGTGACAGAGCATGACCCTGCGGCTCAGCGCGAGGCGTTGATCCTCTGTCAAACCCGGCACATCTTCCACGTCGGTCGAGATGAGATGGTTGGGCACATCCGAAAAGTAGTCGAACCAGAATTTCGAGATCTGTGTGAGCACCACGCCCTTGCCGGGCAGCCCATTGCCCATCACCACGTCGAACGCACTGATCCGATCCGTGGCGACAATCAGCAGCGCTACGGATCCATCTGCCATTGGCACATCGTAGAGATCCCTTACCTTGCCACTCCGTTTGTTGGGCAGCTCCAATTGTGTTTCGAGCAATGCGTCGCTCATCGCTTGATCCTCAATCCGTCTGATGTCAGGAGGTCATGCCGCCATCGGCCATGTTGACCGAACCGGTGACCCAGGAGCTGTCGTCGCTAGCGAGAAAGAGCATGACCTGTGCGATTTCTTCCGGCTCGGCATAGCGCTGCATGGGGATACTGGCAGCGAATTGCGCCTTTGCTGCCTCCGGGCTTTCGGCACCATAACCATCCTCGATACTGCGCATCATCCGCGTTTCAACCGGAGAAGGATTGACCGTGTTCACCCGGATTCCCATGGAGGCCAGTTCCTTCGCCGCCGAACGCATCAAGCCGACAACGGCGTGCTTGCTGGTTGCATACGGGGCAATTCCCGGCGCACCTTCGACACCCGCCACGCTCGAGGTGATGACGATGCTGCCGCCGCCACGCTTGGCCATCGCGGGAGCCGCAGCCCGTAAACCCAGAAACGGACCTTTGACATTGACCTTCATAACCTGATCAAAGCGCGCCTCGTCGTATTCCAACAACGGCATCACATCCCCTTCGATCCCCGCATTGGCGAGCAATACATCCACACCTCCGTAGCGCTCTTCCGCGCAGGCAACCATGGACGCATTGTCTTCAGCGCTGGTCATGTCTCCGACAAAATAGCTCACGGCGTTACTGCCGATTTCGTTTGTCGCTTCCGTGAGCGCGCCTTCATCGATATCCACCAGCAGGACGTAGGCGCCTTCAGCAACGAACAGCTTTCCCGCCGCCTTACCGATACCTCCCGCTCCGCCGGTGATAATGACCACTTTGTCCTGCAAACGATTCATACCCTGCTCCTGTTGAGTTAGTCATTGTTGGAAATCCCGTCGCCGAAGGCCCGGGCCAGATCATCCAGAAGATCGTCAGACTCTTCGATACCCGCGGAGATCCGGATCAGCGACTCATCGATCCCCATGCTGGCGCGCCGCCGTTCTCCCATCTCGTAGTAGATCGTGTGCGCCACCGGAATCGCCAGAGTCCGATTGTCACCCAGGTTACTGGACTTGACGATGACCTCGAGTCGATTCAGATACTCCCAGAGATCCACGGACGCATCGAGTTCGAAACTGAACAGCGCACCGGGATAGCGAAACAGCTCGAGGGCCCGATGATGTTCAGGATGTTCCACCAATCCCGGATAGTAAACGGCCTTCACCAGAGGGTGGCCCGAAAGATAATCGGTCATCTTCCGGGTATTGGTACACTGACGTTCCATGCGCAAACCCAGAGTCTCTGCACCAACGGCAAGGTGATGAGCCGCTTCAGGCCCGAGTGCCGCGCCAAAGTCCCGCAAACCTTTCTTCTTGATCTGGGTTATGGCCCATTTCTCGTGGTCCCCGTTCTTGTAGGTATCGTAGATGTTCTCGAACGTCCGCCAGTCATACCGGCCCATCTCCGTGACCGACCCTCCGAGAGCATTACCATGCCCACCGATGTATTTGGTCAAACTGTTGATGACCAGGCTCGCCTGTACCTCCCCCGGTTGAAAGAGGTAGGGTGATGTCATGGTGTTGTCCACGAAGTAGACGAGCGTTCTCTCCGCGCAAAGCTGACCGATCTCACGCAATGCGGATACCTGGGTTCGCGGATTGGCGATGGTTTCCACGAACACCATCTTTGTGGCAGGCGTGATCGCGGCAGCCACGGCTGCCACATCGGTGGCATCCACAAAAGTCACATCGATCCCATGAGCCCCGAAGGTATTGAACAGACTATTGGTGTTACCAAATAGAAATGACGACGAGACCAGGTGATCGCCCGCCCGCAGCAGCGAGAACAGCGTCGTTCCGATCGCAGCCATCCCGGTACCAAAGCAGACGCTTTGCACCCCATTTTCCATTGCAGTGATCTTATCCTGCAACGCCTCAACCGTTGGATTGACCTGACGCCCGTAGGTATAACCCGCCTTGGTACCCTGAAACGCTGCCGCTAAATCACGGGCATCCTCATAACCGTAGGCAACCGTTGCATGGATCGGCTTCTGCAGCGACCCGTGCTCAATGGGCTTTCCTCGATCGCTGTGCACGATCCGGGTCGTAAAACCTTTCATACTGGAACTTATGTCTTCGGTCAGACAGTGTCGAGGAGAAGTTCTTCGCGCACCAGGGCTTCGAACGGCTGGTTCCTGATCATTCTGGCGACCTCGCCGGCGGGTACCGGTTTGCTGAAGAAAAAGCCCTGTCCTTCGCTACAACCTTGAGCATTCAGATAGCGCAGCTGGGTTCGATTCTCTACACCCTCCGCAATCAGATCGAGCTTCAGGCCCCGCGCCATGGCAACAATGGCATTGATGATACTGACATCCGTCTCGTCCGCGCGAATGTCGCCGACGAAACTGCGATCGATTTTCAGCGTCTGGATCGGAAACTGCTGCAGGTAAGACAACGAAGAATAGCCGGTACCGAAGTCGTCAATCGCGATATGAACACCAAGACGACGCAGTTCCTTGAGCTTCGGAACGATCACTTCCATGTCTTGCATGAGTGTATTCTCGGTGATCTCGAGTTTCACCGCACCAGCCTCGAGATTGCTGTTTTGCATCGATGAGACAAAGCGATCGACGAATCCTTCCTGCTCGAGTTGTACCGCCGAAAGGTTCACGGATACCTGAACACTTCCCAGTCCCTTACCTCGCCAGTAGGCCACATCCGAAAACGCCTGTTGCTGAACAAAATCATCGATTTGAGAAATCAGACCGGTCTCTTCCGCCACCGGCAGAAAGTGCGCTGGTTCAAGCAGGCCGCGTACCGGATGTTGCCAGCGCACCAGTGCTTCTACTCCGGTAATGGTTCCAGTGCTCAAGGAAACCTGGGGCTGGTAGAAAACTCTGAGCTCACCCTGCGCAAGGCCGTTGCGCAACTCCCGCTCAAGCGTGAGACGGGTCGAGAAGCTGTGATTCATCTCCTCGGAGAAGAACTGATAACCGTTTTTACCCCGTCCCTTGACCTGGTACATGGCAATGTCGGCATTCTGAATAAGAGATTCTTCGGTGTCGCCCGCTTCCGGATAAATGGAGATACCGATGCTCGCACCCACAAACAGCTCGTGACCATCAATCACGAAAGGTGCATTGAGCCGGTCGAGAATTTTGCTGGCAATCACCACCACGTCATCCTTGGTGCGCACTTCGGGCAACAGCAAGGTAAATTCATCGCCGCCAAATCGAGCCAGCGTATCACCCCGTCGCAGGCAACTCTGCAGCCGATTGGCGACAGCCTTCAACAACCGGTCACCCATCGTATGGCCAAGGGTATCGTTCACCAGTTTGAAGCGATCGAGGTCGAGGAACATCACCGCAAGCTTGCGCTTGTTGCGCCGGGCATGGGCGATGGCGAGTGATAACCGATCCTTCAACAGAGCCCGGTTCGGCAGGTGAGTGAGCAGATCGTGGTAGGCCTGGAAGTTGATGACCTCCTGTGCCTCCTTGCGTTCGGAAATATCACGCGCGGTGCCGTAGGTACCGACAAATTTTTCCCTGGTCCGCTCGTTCGAATCCGAGTAGATGCCTTCTGCGGTCAGCTCCATCCATACAGATTGCGCATGGAAAAGTCTGGGGCCACGTCTGTTCAGGCGGCTTCGGAGCCTCACCTCCACATTGGTGGCTGCCCGGTTACCCATGCGTCTTTCGTTGAAGATGTTACGAGCCTGCTCGAGATGCTCGTCATCAACCAGCTCCGAGTAGTGCCGGCCGACCAGCTCGTCCTTGCGGTAACCGAGTAACGATTCGACCCGCTCGTTCAAAAAGATGAAGCAGCCGTTCCGATCCAGCATGTATACCAGATCTGGCGAGTTGTTGACGATGAACCGATGCAGCTCCTCCGATTCCTTGAGCTTTTCTTCCATGTGCTGGTTTTCATTTTCCAGCTTGCACTGGCGCAGCGCCGTTTCCATGGTCGCAATCAGCTCGCCGGCCTCGTAGGGTTTTTTGACGAAGTCGAATGCACCGCAACGCAACGCGTGTTTCACGCCGCTGAAGCTCGAGTCGCCGCTGACCACAATGATCTTGGTGTCGAGACTTTTCTGAGAAGCGTAGTCGAGAATGTCGTGGCCGCTGACACCGGGCATGATCAGATCGAGCAACACTACGTCGTAGTGCTTGTTACCGAGCGCCTCGAGTGCATCGGCACCACCGAGCGCCTTGTCGGCTTGATAGCCATGGAGATTGACCAGCTGGTGCAGGCTGTTCAGTAACTCGGCTTTGTCGTCGACGATCAATATCGAGCGCAGACTCCTCGCAGGGCCGGCAGGAGGGAACTCTTCACCTTCTCCTCTGCGGAGAGGATCGTGGTTGAGCAACCGGGAGAAAGATTCTCCCGGGCTGAGCGCTTGAGCGGCGTCGTGATTCCTCATGAGGCGGATATACCTGTTAGTGGAAACCGGTTAGCGGAAACCTGTGACAATCTACCAATCTGGGTTGCCAATTGTGACTAATTTTTGGATCCGATCCTAGTGTCCTGTACAAACGGTCTCGGCCACAGGTCAAACACCCGGGAAAGCGCCGAAAGTGCCAACACGTGTTTGATCGTGCCATCCTGTACGGCAGACCGTAGCGCATCTTCGCCAAGAAGCTCCACCCGAATCTGCTCACCGTCACCCGGAGTCTGATTCCGGGTACGGACCACCCCTTCGGCGAGCCAGTGGTGGCAGAGGTGGTCATGGATTGCCGGATTCGGCTCTACAGCCCCCAGATAACGCCAGTTCCCACCCGTATACCCCGTTTCCTCCGCAAGCTCACGTTGCGCGGCAGCCAGTGAATTTTCCCCTGGATCGACCATCCCGCCTGGGGTTTCGAGCGTTGGATAACCCACACCGAACCGATACTGACGCACCATCACCGATTCCCCAGGCTCGGTGAGCGCCACCAGATTCACCCAGTCCACCGACTGCAGCACCAGCCTCGAAAACACTTGTCGGGACCCGGGATGCTCCATATCGTCGAATCGAACCCGAAACAAGGGTAATTCAGGGCCCTCATGGCTCGACAGCCGCCGCCATACGAGTTGCTCATCCGTCATCATCCTTCGTCCCCCCGTGGCCGGCTGTACCCGGTAAGTTCCAGATAGCCCTGTCCAATCCGAATGTCCGATGAGTCATACACATTCACCAGACCCTCCCAATAAACCACCGCGGTGTTCATGAGTTGATCGTCCACTGCAGCCTCGACTCGCCAGGTGTCCTCGAGCAGCTGGATCTGCCAGGCCACCGGCCACTTTATGCCTCGCGGGCCGGTCCAGTAGCGCAGCGGGGTCATTGAAAAGTCATCCGTGGTCAGATCGAGCCGCTCCCCATTCGCCATCAGCCGCACACCCTGATCGTATGGATCCCGTGTCCCATCGCGCTGGCGCAACTGAAAGACCAGCACCTCGGTACCATCGTTGAGCTGCAGCGCGAACCAGTCCCAGCCTGTCTGCCCGTCTCCAAGGACGCTGGTGCTCCACTCTCGGTCCAGCCAGCCGCTGCCGGAGACGAGGTGAACTGCCCCGTTGACGTTCAGCTGACCCGAGACAGGAATCCCAGGCATGGAATAATAGTAGGACGCCTGCAGAGGTCCCTTGTGGCTGAGCCCTGAATCCCCCTGCAGGACGATGGATCCGCTCATATCCAGCGTCAGGTCCAGCTGCTGCGCTATGGAGCCAGACCGCTGCCCCATTGATCCGAGGCTGAGCCGCCATTGATCGCCCATCGAATCAATGCGCCAGTCTTCGAGCCATAGTTCAAAAGGATCAGCAACCACCCCGGCCAGTCGAGGGTGGCCGCGAGCCGCCCGTTCCGCAACCTGATGAGTACCCGCAGCCACATCCGTGACGGCAAAGTGACCCAGAAAGGCCTGATTGCTTTGCCATCGATTACCCGTTGACGGAGGGCCTGGCGACAGCGCTTGTCGAAACAGTGTGAATTGCACACCAAATTCCCGACCCGCCTGGTCTTCGAGGATGCAGGTCAGATACCACCACTCACTTCGATAGGCGGG
>QIDL01000022.1 GCA_003228415.1 Gammaproteobacteria bacterium
CTCGACAGTTCAGCGTCGGTGTCCGAGAGCACGATGTTCGCTCCAACGATAATGACCAGAACGCGCAGGGATGCAGCAACCAACGGCCAGCCTACACGGTTCGCTCCCTGTGAGGCGAAATACAGCGCCAGCCCCAGCGCGACGAAAGGAAATCCTATGCCTGCAATACGCAGATAGGCGAACGCCGATGTGAGCACGTCGGGATCGTCGGAGAAATGACTGGCCCATGCCGCGGGAGAGAGTGCAAAGAGACCCCCAACTGTCCCCGCGATGATGGCTGCCGTTCCTGCACCCAACCAGGCCGTGCGCAGCGCACGCGCTAATCGTCCCGCACCGATGTTTCCGCCAACCAGCGTAGTCAGCGCGGTGCCGATACCGAATACCAGTGGAATGAGAAGAAACTCCAGGCGACTGCCGATGCCATAACCGGCGAGTGCTGCATCTCCGAACTGCCCGATATATCGGGTCAGGAGCACCACACTGAGCACTGTCAATATCGGCGAACCGGCAGCTACCGAACTTTTTCTGGCCATTGTGACCAGGAACGTAAAATCAAATGAAAAGCCGCGTCTGCTCAAGCGTACCGGTGAAAAGCACTCGTGAATACGCCATGGCCTGACCGATCGCGTTACCTCCTGCGCCCAGCCAGCCGAACAGATGCTCGGTATTGGCGAGAAACAGAAGCGAAACAATGGTTCCTGCGCCGACGGCGAGCAACAAGGCGTTCCACGCCACTCGATCCGCGCGAGTGAGATCGCCTCCGCCCAACGCTCTCGCGATGGCCCCTGCAGTCATGCCGCCGAGGGCGCCGGTGGAGAGCATGGTCATCAACATGTACATGGGATACACCAGAGCCAGCCCTGCGAGCGCTTCGGTGCCGAGACGAGCGACATAGGAGACCTCGGCGATCGAGACGGCCGTCTGCAGGACCATCGCAACCATGCTGGGCATCGACAGGTAGAACAACGACCGGCCGATCGGAGCATCGATCAAGCTGACCGGAGGTGTGGCGATCTGTGTAGCCTGATTCACTCTCTCCAACTCCTCTTTCTGAACCACGGCTAGCTAGTGACACCTGAACGCTCTCGAGCGAGCGACAAAGGGACGTCATTGCTACCAGGCCGGTCGGGGAGGTATCCGGCCTCAGGATCGTGAGCGTCTCTCCATACCTGGCTGTCTTGAACGAAGTTGGGCGCGGTGAGCAGTACATGGTCCCGTCGCCGCTCGATCGCATCAGCATCGACTTTTGCGCTGAGCATGATTTTCATCAGGTTGACAATGGCCTTCAGTCTGTTGCCAACGGTCTGGATGGCCTCCGGGTGTGCCGCCACAACGCGCCGTGTGAGGGTCTCGAAGTCTTCCGGTTCTCTCCCTGTCAGGTCTTTGACGACGTTGTTGGGTGCATGGACGGCAAAGGCTCCGCGCCGATACTCATCGGCATAAACCCGGAGTTGTGTTGGCATCATCTCGTGGAACCCGTTCACCTTCAGCGCCTTCAGCAACATCGACTCAGGCATGTCCTGATATTTCACCTTCCGTTCCAGAACTCTGCCCATGATGGTTGCGATGTCGTTCGGCGAGAGGAGTTCGGGCCCTGTTGGACGATAGACCTTGCCGGCATGTGTTGCGGGATCGATGAGCGCTGCTACCGTGACGGCCGCGATGTCCGCATTGGACGGTGGTGCATTTTTCTTCACGTCACCATCGCCGAGCGGCATAGGCAAGATGCCGAGCTGCGCGATCGTGCCGAGCACCCCCATGAAATAGTTCTCAGCGAACCACCCGACATTGTTCACAGTAAGAGTGGTCTCTGGTAACAATTTGAGGACCGCTTCGTTCATCCAGACCTCTCGAGTGAACATGGAGGGATGATTCGAGGAAGAAAGCCATTGCGCGAGCATGACCACATGCTCCAGCCGGGCTTCCTGTGCGGTGAGCGCGAAAACAGTTCCATAGTGCAGGGTGTTCGGGGACAGAGGCGCGCAATGGTAGGCACGTTGCACACCTTTCATTGCGCGGCGCATATCGGCGATCGAAAATAGATCCCCGACGAAGATTTCAGCCCCGGCACTTCTAAGCCGCGTCGCCCGATGATCGTTGCTGCGGACGAACGCCCGGACAGGAAATCCTTTTTCAAGAAGTTGCAGGGTCGTTGGGATGCCGGTATTCCCGGCCGCACTTGTTACGAGGATCCTGGGTTTGGACATAATCGTTCTCCTGATTAGAGGGTTGTGGTGTCAGTCAGGTGGTTTGGTCATAGACCCCGCCGAGGGCCATGCCGTTTGAGGGGCTACTGAGCCGAGATAGCTTCGGTGGCTTCCTTCGTGGTCCATACGGTGTTCGCAACGAAGCGGAAGTTCACCAGAGCGGCTGCATAGCCGTCGCCCTCTTCCACTTGTGCAGCCGCGGTCGCGTCGGACACGACGGCCACCTCGAACCCTTGCTCGAGAAGTTCGCGCAGATGGGATTCGGTGCACAGGTTGGCCGACATTCCACCAAGAATGACCTTGTCGATCCCGCGTTTTCGAAGTTGCAGCACCAGGTCGTTGGTTTCAGGCCCATAAACTTTGTGAGGGTTGGAGATGACGGTTTCACCGTCTTCGATGTAGGGCTTGTATACCTTCAGCCAATCAGCGCCCGAGCCCTCAAAGCCGTCGATGATCAGAGCGCCTTTGCGGTCGAACATGCCTATGTTGTGCATCAATCTCTCGAGTGCGCCCTCGAACTGCCATCCGTGGTCGGTCGGGTAGTAGTAGTGAGGTGAAATGAAGACGGGGATGCCATTCGCTTTCGCTGCTTGAAACAACCGCTCGATATTCTTGACTGTGTTGTTGGCAATAACACTCTTGCCGACGACACCCCAGGTCACTCCTTCCGGACTCAGAAAGTCTTTCTGTGGATCGGTTATGACGAGAGCCGTGCGCCCTGGTTCGATATCCATTCCAGGATCCGGCAGTGCCGCATGCGCAACCGATAACGTTGCCATGAGAGCAATCAGCGTAGCGATGAAGTTGGATAGTGGTTGCATGGTATTTTCTCCGGTTGTGGTATACCGGGAAACGATACAGAGATGAGGCGGCGGGAATAACAGGCAAACCGACAATACAATCCTGCTGAAACGGCAACAATCTCGGATGGCATCTTCGTCCTTGACCTTACTCCACCGACCGCCTTGGATTAAGATGAATTCGATTCACTCGGCTTTGAGGGGTAACGATAGTGGCGGACAAAAGCGGATTGCGGGAGTTTGTCGCCGTGGTCGAACATGGCAGCTTCACCGCTGCCGCAGACGCACTGAATGTCTCGACGTCGTTTGTGAGTCGCGAAGTGAAAAGGCTGGAAGAACGACTCAATACACGCCTGCTCCATCGATCGACGCGCGCGCTGTCTTTGACGGAAATGGGCCAGGTGTATTTCGAGCGTGGACGGGAAATCCACAGCCTGCTCGAGACGCTCGAAAAAGACATGGCCGATCTGCAGGATCATCCCAAAGGTCTGGTACGCGTCACTTCGGCCGATCTTTATGCTGAACGCTACGTTGCCCCGGCCATCGCCGAGTTCACAATGACCTACCCGGAGGTTTCCATAGAGCTCGACACCAGTATGCGATCCACAGACCTGATCGGAGACGGGTTCGATATCGCCATACGTACCGGTGCGCTTGCCGACAGCTCACTCATCGCACGCAAAGTAGCCCCCAGACGAATGATCGTCTGCGGCAGTCCCGCCTACCTGGCGAAGCACGGCCACCCCGACACGCCCGATGATCTGAATTCACACAATTGTCTGGTGCTGCCCAGCCTGCCGTGGCGATTCAAATACCCGGACGGAGCACGCGCTACACGGTTCACTGGCACATGGACCAGCGACAATGTCCGCGCGTTGATAGCGGCATCTGTGCGCGGGGTCGGACTCGTGTGGATGACCGACTATTATATGGAGGATGAGTTGAACGCAGGTGAACTCGAGACCGTGCTGGAAGATTTCGAGGTCGATGACGTCGCCACCTGGATTGTTTTCCCGGCTCGCGACCACTTGCCGACTCGCGTGCGCTTCCTCATCGACTTTCTCGCCGAGCGGCTGCATCAGGACGAACAGCTGTTCGGGACAGCCGGTAAGAAGTCCGGCAAGAAAGACGGTGCCTGAGTTCTTTGTCCACCCCGCTGGCGTTTATTCTCAAAATCCGATGTCGATACCGAACACGACCCGGTCGTTTTCGTTGAACTGGCCGAAAAGGCCTCGTGATGTGCCATAGAAAATATCGGCACCCACACTCAGACGGATGTTGGATCGCAGTTCATAGGCCATTGAAGCCTGCAGTAGACCGTCTCCCTGATTCAGGCCATGGATCAACAGTGCTTCGGCCTGCAATGCGTCGTTCAGAAAATCCCGGCGCAGCAGGAATGTTGCCGTTGTTTCGAGCGTGTCGCGCACCAGACCAGAAGTCGGATCGGTGACAAGTGATTGGAATACCTGGGCACTGATAAACCAGTCGCGCCATCCCTGATAGTCCACACCGATAACATAGGAAAGCTCGCCTGTGTGGATGACACCGTCAACGTCTCCAATGTCATCGCTGAGAAAGTAACGGTCACTGGAATAGGCAATTTCGCCGCGAAGGGTGACATCACCAAATACGTTGGAAAGGGATCCGCCCAGCAGATGCGTACGCTCATAAGACTGCACGACATTGACGCCGGAGTCTTCAATCACGCGTCGAACGACCGGCCGGTCGAAATAATGGTAGGCGTAGTTGAGCGACAGATCCCAGCCACGGATGAATCCGGAGAGCTTCGCCCCGAAATCCGAATCCGTTAGAAAATCATCCGGGCGATTGGGTGCAGAGATCGTAACGGGTATGCCTGACGGAATTTCGGGAACGATCAACGGTGATGTGAAAGCAAACAGTGCCCCGGGTTCGGGGATGTCGTCATAGGTGTTGTCCGGAATCCACAGCAGCTGGATGAATGCTTCGCCGACGGGAATTTCGGCCTTGAGCGCCCACAATGGAATTCGGCTGTCTTCGAAGTCATCCAGGATGAATTCTCGAAAGGACTGCGGATTGAGGACATCGAGCAGCTTCAGTCCGTCTGCCTGCCCCCAGACAATCTGTTGTTTGCCGATGCGCAGGAAGGTGCTGCCGACCTCGGTGTCGAGATAGGCTTCACGAAGTTCGAACTCGACATGATCACCCGCAAACAGGCGCCTTGAGAGGTTGGATCGGTTGCGCTGTGATGGCGTGCCGGGTTCCAGTTTGTCCACGATGTCGCCACGCAGACGCCCGATCACGGTGAATTGCGTTGACCCGCTCAGTTCGAGACCAATCTCCGGAGTCAGAATGAATTCGGATTTTTGTGGGTCGCCCGTTCTGGTACCGAACGCCTGTTCACTTTCGAACATGCCGGAGACGGTGATGCTGTCGATCATTGCATCAACGTTCGCATGGCTGCAGCCTGTTGCGCTGAGCGCGCTGGCGAACAGGCTTGCTGAGAGAATACGAAAATGAGGTCTGATCATTGTGCAAACGCCTGGCGAACTGCTGCCCGCTAGCGACCGCGTCGGAGGGCGCGTTGCTCGAACATGCTGTCGTCAACGGGCGATCGATAGTCGATCTCGGAAAAGGTGAAAACGGTAGAATGTCCGGTCTTGTGGTTGACAGCGGTCAACCTGGTTGAAGTCCAGATGTCCTGAATGTTTTCAATGATTTCATTTCGGAGCGTCTTCAGGTGGTTGCCGTTGACGTCCCACATCTCGGTCCTGCGGCTCATCCAGATATCCGGGTCGATGTGCCACAGGACCCGTCCGTAGCCGAGTTCCCTGGCGATCTCTGGATTGGCGGGAATACCTTCGACGATATAGCTGAATCTGCCATCCACTTCCGTGGAGCCGAGGGTGGTGAACGTATAATCCTCGGTCGCTATCCTGGTTTCCTTCTTGATGTCTTCATAGGAGAAATCGGTACCGAGAAAGTAGTCACCTCGGTCCGAGGCGGAAATGCGCCGTACCTTTCGAAGTGCTGGAAGATAGAGCCATTGATCATCGTCATCGCTGGCGTCGGGATAGTCATAGGTCAGAAATCCGGTACCTTTGACGTTGGTAGGGGATTGGTAAAACAGCACCGTGCGTTTTTCTTCACCGTAATAGCGGCGATAACCCATGGTTTCGCGGACGCGGGATTTTCCACGTCGGTCGATGAGTTCCATCTTCAGGATCCGTGTTACCTGCATGCCGTCGTCACGCGCGTTGACCTCGGCAATGATCTGTTCACCCGAGAGGTTGGTGACTTCATCAGCCTGAGCAAAGCTCACGAACAGTACCGAGACAACGGCCGCCAGCACGATCGTCGATGCGGCGGTAGCAATCGTGGACGCTCGAGCTCTGGAGGGCTCCACCCCGGTTCGAGGAAACAGAAAGGCCGGTTTCAGGAGTTTTCCGATGGCGGGTAGAATCGTCATGCTTGCGATGAAGCTGGTGGTGACAGCCACGCCGACCAGCAGGCCAAACTTGATCAGAGGTGGCACATCGCTGGTAGTCAGCACGCCGAAGCCCAATGCCAGAGCGGCAAAGTTGAAGAACAGCGCCCGCCCGGTCGATGGAAAGAGGTCGGCCAGGCGCTGATCGTAATTTCCGGTTCTGTTCATGATCAGTTCCTTCATCTTCTCGAGGGTGTGGATCGCGAAGTCGATGCCCAGGCCGATGGCGATAGCTGCAAACATCGAGGTTCCGACTCCGAGCCATATGCCGCCGAAACCCATGACGGTGTAGACCAGCAACAGGGCCATGCCAACGGGGATCAACGCCAGCGCTCCTGCGAGCACGGAGCGGAAAACCACGGCAGCAGCGATCCAGACGAAAACCAGGGACAGCAGAAGGCTTCTGACATGGTTGTCGCCAATCGTCTTGAGCCAGGTGTAGTTGACCATCACCCGCCCCGAGAGATGCGCGCGGATCTGGTCGGTGTTGAACTCCTTGTCGACATAGGCCTGGATGGCGGGGACGATTGCGGTCAACAGCTGGTAGTCCGCGACGTGGAAATTGAAACGAACGTTGGCCTGGGAGTAGTCGGTATCGATTTCCTCTTCGAAATCGTCGGGATCGCCAGAAGCCGAGTAAAGGAGGAATAGTTGTGCCACCAGGAACTCATCATCGGGGATCGAGTAATATTCATCCCGGTTTTCGTTGACCGCTTTGTGCATCTGCTTGATGTAGTCAACAACCGATGTGGATCCACGGACCGCAGGAAACTCCTCGATATAGCGTTGCATTGCTTCGATACGACGCAGGTGGTCAGGCCGAAACAGTGCCTCGGGCTCGGCAGCCTCGACGACAATGTCTAGAAAGTAGGTGCCATCCATGCGCCGATTGATCTCCTTGTCGGCGACATAGATTGGCTCGTCGGTCTGAAAGTTCTCGATTTGTGCTTCCTGAACCA
>QIDL01000471.1 GCA_003228415.1 Gammaproteobacteria bacterium
GGTCTCAGGCAACGATCAGCGGTTTCGGATCGGGCTGCACGCCTAGCGCGGCGGCCATACGATCCAGGGATGTCTGGATCGCCACCGTGTTCAGCACGTCCACATAGGCAGCGTCGTCCAATCCGGCCTTTCGAAACGCCTCTGCGTCACCGCCGGTGATTTTGTAGCTGTGACGAACCAGTTTGGTGGCGAGCGTCAGTACCGCGCGTTCCCTATTGCTCCAGCCGTCGTCGACGGCCTCTGCTCCGAGACGCTCGAGGCGTTCGGGGTCGTCGATCAGGGCTTCCGCGGTTGCGCTACTGTAGGTACTTCGATTCAGAAGGCTGGCGCGGCCCCGTGCCAGCCGATGCAGCGACTCCGGTAAGGTAATCGACTGTGGCCGATCTATCAGTTCCAGTGCCAGATGGTGCCGAGCCATCATTCCCGGCTCCAGCGAGACCGCTTTGAGCAGGTTAGGCACGAATCCGTACCGCGCCATCGCCCAGGTCCGGGTCTCTGCCGGGGGTTGAGTCACCGCGACCCAGGCACAGTCCGGGCTTCGCTCGTCTACCACTTCTTCCACACTGGCCAGGCTGCCGGTGGCGACATAGGCCTCACTCTGACTGTAGTTTTCGCGCTGGTTGCCGAGCACAGGACCGGCGGTCGCATCGCTTTCCAGGGGAATGCCGCTGCCGTCCGCACTCATTGTGAACCAGGTCTGGAGAGCGGCGATTTGCGCCCAGAGCACGATATCAGCATCGTCGAGCCCCAGTTCTCGCAACTCATCCAGGTCTTCCCGGGTAAAGGTCCAGGGTGCCTTCACGAACTTCTCGGTATACCTGAACATGGCTTTGTGCAGTTCAGGAATAGCAGCGTTCTGTGGATCTTCGCCCACCTTTCTAGCGAGGTCCTGGTCCTGATAGATCATCGGCAACACGGCCGATATGGACTCTGTTCAGTAGAAGCATCTGCTATGCAACGCCACACCGAAGTTGACCAGGATGTTAGGCAATCCGGCCTGGCGGACATTGTGCTGACCGTGATTGGTGAGCACCGAATTCTGCACCGCACCGAAGCGGAAATACGCGCCGATCAGACTGGCTGCCGTATAAACCTGAGGAGTCGGTACCGCTGATCCCAAGGCCTGTGAATAGGACCCGGCGATGTAGTCGTAGTCCTCCTTGAGAGCGCCGATGGCATTCTGTTCAGAAACGACGGCGATATGAGCCATAGCGACAACCCCGGCAAAACAACGGGATGACAATTTAGCACAAGGCGCCGATGAGATTGGGAAACCTCTGAACAATTCCCGCAGGGCGCGGACTACGGGCAGGATGGCAGGGTGAGTTGTCGAGTAACTCGTGGACTGCCGATAAGCCCCGCGATTAGGGGGGCGACAGGCTATTGGGGTGGTGGCTCGGGGGCGTCTACCGGGTTATCGGTCTCGTTGAGGGCATCTTCATCCCCGGCAGCTTCGGCGGGCCGATTCTTCATGCGGCGCCGCTCGCGCTTTTCGTCGGCCTTGCGCTTTTTTTCGATTTCGCGCTGCCGTTTGGCGTATGTGTGTTGTGTTCGAGCCAAGTCGATCCTCCACTGCTACCGCTTGAGAGGGCGGGAATAAAAATGAGAAAGCGGTCCATGCGAACCGCTTCCCGCTGCTGAACAGCTACAAAACAGCGCTGCTTTCGCAACGCGTTTGCATGATCAGGCTGATTTCAGATTGCCTGCCGCTGTCTTACCGCGCTCGGTAATGACCTCGTAGCTGACTCGCTGACCTTCGGTCAGCGTGCCCATCCCGGCTTGTTCCACCGCGCTGACGTGGACGAAGACGTCCTTGTCACCGGATTCCGGCTGGATGAATCCAAATCCTTTGGTGGGGTTAAACCATTTAACAGTTCCTGTGGGCATCATTGGCCTCCATTGGGTAATTTTCCGCACACATATCGGTGGCGGTAACGAACAATCTTGGTGTAGTGGTTGACTTGATTCGACTGTCCGATAGTTGGACGGTAGATGGAAGACAGGCCAGAACTAGATCGCGCACGGAACCTAACGGATTACCTGCCGAAATGCAAGCGGATTCAGGGCGGGTAGAGCATGCTGATTCACCCCGATTACTGCTCACCACGCGGCATCGATTGACGTAATTGCAGGTCGAATCCAGAAGCCACCCACTCGCACTGGGCGGTGTTCCAATGCGAGAAAAACAGTCGCTTTTTCGGGTCCGGATGCAACGCCAGTCGTTTGGGGAACAGGTTCCAGTCCGTGAGCACGGGTGAGGGCGGCCGGACATATCTGCTGGTGGTGGGCAGCGAGCTGGGCAGCCATCCACCCCTCGCATAGTACTGGTGCCAGGTACGTCGAGCTTGCACGCCATCCCCGTCCAGCCGGGTATGGAAGGTGGCGGTGTCGTAGAGGATGCAGGTGCCTGCCTTGCCGCGCAGCGGGATTTCCTGATACTTCTCGCCAAGATCATCGAAAGCATCTCTCAATGTGCTGTAGCGATTGCTTTGAGCGACAACACAGAAAGAGGGCGCATCGGCACCAACGTCGCTGAGGTAGTGAATGGCGCAGAGCCAGTCGCAGGGCAGGTAAGGCTGGCGGATAAGGCGATCGCGTGTCACCGCATCATGGTGAAAGTTCATCGTCCCTCGGCCGGCATGCGCGGGGGTCTCCCTGAAATTGAATTCACTGAAGCGCACCCGGTCTTCGCCGCCGAGTATTCGAGATACCATCGGCAACGAGCTCGGATGCTGGGTATAGTCATCCAGTTCCGGGTAATCCAGCAGGGGTTGGGAGAAGATCAACCCCTGGTTACGGTGGTGGGGCTTGCGTTTATCGCTCAAGCCCCATGACTCCGGTCGCTCGGCCTGAGTTCTGTCGAAAAATTCGTTCAGATGCTTGATCTCATCGCTCTTCAGGCACTGGCGCAAAACGACAAAACCGTTCTTTTCGAAAAAGCCGTATGCCGCTTCGAATTCGCTTTGAGGGTCGAAATCTGGCGGTTGTTCGGTTGTCACCCGGCCAAAACCCTGCGCGGCGGCCTCGGGATCGCCGGAAACGTTTTCCTGCGGAGTCAGCATCGGTTTCAAAGCTGCGTAACCTTCTTTTGGTTGGAGCTGCAATTGGAACAGGCATCAGAACAACGGCACCCGGTCAGCGTATCAGAACAGGGTGCCTGGCATCGATCGACGTCTGGTGCCGACTGCACACGGAATCGGGCGATTCGTGTCAATCTTCAGCGGCTGATTGCCAGGTTCTGGAGTAAGCGGCTTGCCTGGAAAGGGCCGAACCCGGACAATGGAGCAACAAGGGGAGAGGGTCGAAATGGCGAGTAGTCAAACGGATGTATTGGGCGCGACGTGGCGCGACTATCTGGAGATGTGCAAGCCGCGTGTGGTGCTGCTGATGCTTCTGACCACGCTGGTCGGCATGTTCATCGCGGTACCCGGTGGTGCTGCGCCGTCGACCTTTCTCCTGCTGACCTCCTTGACCGGTATTGCGCTGGTGGCCGGTTCTGCGGCGGTAATCAACCACGTTGCCGATGCGCACATCGATCGAAAAATGGCGCGAACACACGCCCGGCCTGTCGCGCAAGGGCGGGTAAGCTTCACGGAAGCGGTGGTGTTTTCCAGCGTGATCGGTTGCATCGGCATGTGGATCCTGGTGACCCAGGTCAACGTGTTGACCGCGTGGCTGAATTTGCTTTCGTGGGCCGGTTACGGGCTCCTCTACACCCTGTTCCTCAAGCGTCGAACCTCCCAGAATATCGTCATAGGCGGGCTTTTTGGTGCCGCACCGCCATTATTTGGATGGACCGCGGTGACAGGTGAGATCGCACTGGAACCACTGTTACTGGTTCTGATTGTTTTCGTCTGGACGCCACCCCACTTCTGGGCTCTGGCCATCGACCGTGTGGAGGAATACCAGAAATCCGGGGTGCCCATGCTGCCAGTGACTCATGGAGACATGCATACTCGATGGAACATATTCTGCTACACGGTGTTGCTGGCCATCTGCGCGGTACTACCGTTTTTCCTGGGAACTCTAGGGGCCTTTTATTTCGCCAGCGCAATCGTGCTCGGCGGCGTGTTTCTGCACTATGCGATTGCAATTGTGAGGAAACGGCCAGGCAGCGAAATGCAGGCGTTTCGCTACTCGATCATCTACCTCGGGCTGTTGTTTGCCGCCGTGCTGATCGACCACCACGGCGCTGCGGTGCTAGCCGCGATCTAAGGCTCTTTATTGCTCTAAGGCTCTTTATTGCTCTAAGGCAGGGTCTCTACAAACAAACGCTTCATCCGACCCTGCCAGGCCACGACCCAGTGTGGGCTGGCGGCTCCTGCTCCGGCTTCTTCGACCTTTGGATGGGTCCCGATCACGCCGCTGAGAATCGGTTCCTGACTCGGCTCGAGATCCACGAAAAAGACGTGTTTGCCTTCTTCCAGGACCTGCTGGAAGCGTTTGAAGCGGACGTTCTTGTTCTGAATGCCCCAGAGGCCACCCTCCCAGGTGAAAAAGCCCAGGCAGATGATGGCCAGGAAGATAAAAGGTATCCAACCGGCCGGTGAAGTATGCCAATCCATCAGATAGGTTGTGATCAGCACCGCGGTAGCGATGCATGCCCCGATCAAGGCGCCATACAATCCGGAATGGATGAGGTCTCTCTTCATCAGGGACTGCACGTCGTGCAGGTGGTGGTGATTCTCGACGTCGGTATCGTCCAGACTGAGCACATGAATCTGTGGCGTCGGTATGCCACCGCTCTCCAACTGCTCCTCGAGCAGTTCCAGATCATCCAGATCGGAGCCGATGAAATAGTGACGCTTCATCCTCATCGTTCAGCCACCCGCGCTGAAGAAGAAAAGGCGTTTCAGGAACACGTATTCAGCTTCTGTCGCCATTAAGCCGATCAACACGAGTATCACCAGAGGTGGTACCAGAATCGCGTAAACCATCGCCAGACGTTCCCACATCATATGCATGAACACGGCAACGATCAGGCCCGCTTTCAGCAGCATGAATATGATGATCAATGTCCATCGAAGATATCCCTGAAACTCCAGGTAGTCCACCATGTAGGAGCAGGCGCTCAGAACAAACAGCAAGCCCCAGATCCAGAAATAGATGGCTATGGGGTGTTGCTGACCTTCAGTAGTTGACATGTCGATCTCTCTCCATCACCAGAGGTAGAAAAAAGCAAAAATGAATACCCAGACCAGGTCGACGAAGTGCCAGTAGAGACCCATGGTTTCGACGATCTCATAACGACCTTTGCGGCCTGTCATGAATCCTGGTCGTTCTTCATCGAGGCTGCCGCGCCAGACTTTGCCTGCGACGATGAACAGGAAGATGACCCCGATGGTCACATGGGTTCCGTGAAATCCGGTGATCATGAAAAACGAGGCACCAAATTGAGCGGCGCCCATAGGATTGCCCCATGGGCGGACGCCTTCCTCGACGATCAGTTTCGTCCACTCGAACGCCTGCATACCGACGAACGAGGCGCCAAACAGCGCTGTCGCGATCAGCAGCCAGAAGCAGACTTTCCGATTCTTTTCATAGCCGAACTTCACCGCCATCGCCATCGTGCCACTGCTGGTAATTAGAATGAACGTCATGATGGCGATCAGGATGAGTGGAATGTGCTGACCGAACAGGGTCAGCGCAAACACTTCGCTCGGGACTGGCCAGGGGACAGTGGTGGTCATCCGAACACTCATGTAAGAGACCAGGAAGCAGGAAAAGATGAACGTGTCACTCAGCAGGAAAATCCACATCATGGCCTTTCCCCAGGGCACGCCCTTGAACGCACGTTGATCGGAACCCCAGTCGTCGACGACTCCTTTCAAACCCGGTATTGAGCCGGGTTCATAACTGGGAGCAACGGATTCGGCCACGATATTCTCCTCTTTCTAGGTGATTAGGTGTTCAGCAGCAGCGCGAAAAGCACCAGCCACACGACCAGCAGGAAGTGAATGTAAACGCCACAGAGTTGGATGTTCAGCCGAACTTCTGCCATATCGGGTGCCGCCAGAGTCTTGCGCATGGTGGCGCTCCAGGCGACCAGACCACCAACGAGGTGGATGATGTGAAGTCCGGTGAGCAGATAGAAAAAGGCGTTTGCCGGGTTGCTGGTGGCGTAGTAGCCGAGGCTTGCGAGTTGCTGCCACGCGAAAAGCTGGCCGACAATGAAAAGGCACAGGAAAACGCCGGCAACAACCAGCCCGGTAACGACCTGACTTCTGGTGCTGGTGGCCGACCTTGTGTAAGCCCAGTGCATGCCAACACTACCCAGCGCCAGCAGGCCGGTATTGAGCCACAACAGGACGGGCTCGGGCACAGGTCGCCAATCGGCCAACTCCATTCGGAGCACATAGGCGCTCATGAACAGGGCAAAAAGGGAGGCCAGTACAGCGATCAGGACAACCAGCGCCACCTTTGTATCCGGCTGGGCCTGAATACCGGGATCGCTGCGGTTGATCTCGCCTGCTGTCACTGCAATCCAGGGCTGCACGTTGATGGATTGGCTGACGAGCCATCCCACGAAGACGAACATCAGCACCGCCATGAAGACCAGCACGACTGTCATGAGTGGCTTACCTCCTCGGATTGATCCACTTCAGGCGGCGGCACGTTCTGCGGAATGAAATCTTCCTCCGCACCGGGCACGCTGTAGTCGTAGGCCCAGCGGTATACCACGGGCATCTCATCACCGAAGTTGCCATGTTTCGGCGGAGTGTCGGGGGTCTGCCATTCGAGTGTCGTGGCGTTCCAGGGGTTGGGGCCCGATTCCCGGCCTTTGAAGTAACTGACGATCAGGTTATAGAGAAACAGAAGCTGTACCAGTGCCACCACGATCGTCACTGAAGAGATAAACATATTCACATCGTTTACCGACTCCGACATGAACTCGGCTTGACCCATGGAATAGTAGCGCCTGGGAACGCCTTCGAATCCGAGATAGTGCATGGGTAGATACATGGCGTAAGTACCGATGAAGGTGACCCAGAAATGTATCTTGCCCAGCCCGTCGTTGAGCATGCGGCCGGTAATCTTGGGGTACCAGTGATAGATGGCGCCAAAGACCACCAGGATGGGTGACACGGCCATCACCATATGGAAGTGGCCGATCACGAAATAGGTATCGGACAAGGGCAGGTCCACCGTCACGTTGCCGAGAAAAAGGCCCGTCAACCCGCCGTTGATGAAGGTGAATACAAAACCGATGGCGAACAGCATGGGCACGTTCAGCCGTATGTTGCCGCGCCAGAGCGTCAGCACCCAGTTGTAGACCTTGATGGCGGTGGGGACCGCGATGATCAGTGTGGTGGTGGCGAAGAAAAATCCGAAATACGGATTCATGCCGCTGACGTACATGTGATGCGCCCAGACAACGAAGCTCAGCGCCCCGATAGCGATGATGGCCCAGACCATCATGCGGTAGCCG
>QIDL01000525.1 GCA_003228415.1 Gammaproteobacteria bacterium
ACTTGTTGTTTCACATCAAAATAACGTTCTAACTATTTGTTATTAATCGACAAAAATGGAAAAAATTGTCTATACCCTCGCCTTCGTGGGTGGCTTCGTCATCATGTCCCTGGAACTTCTCGGGGGCCGGGTGCTGGCCCCCTACTTCGGCAGCAGCATCTATGTGTGGGGCAGCATCATCACCGTGTTCATGTTGTCGCTGGCTCTCGGTTATCTCTTCGGTGGCCGATTGTCGCTGCACAATCCTTCCCTGACCCGGTTCGGCATCATCTTCGCCGGCGCAGCCATTCTGCTCTACCCGCTGGTGTACTTCAGCGAACCCGGCATGGTGTGGATCTTCGAACGCATCGAGGATCCTCGATACGGATCGCTGCTGGCGGCCGGCATGCTGTTCATGTTGCCGACCATCATCATGGGCATGATCTCGCCGTACGCGGTTCGGCTGCTGGTGGCATCCACCCACGAGTCCGGTCAGATAGCCGGGAGGCTCTACTTCGTCTCGACGATGGGCAGCGCGCTCGGAACGCTCGCCACTTCCTTCTATTTTGTATTGTGGTTTGAAATGAACACCATCCTGACTCTTCTGGCGGCCGCCCTGGTCGTTATGTCGATCACCGCGCTGGTTGCGCGCCCGCTGCTGGCGCGCCCATGAGCCACAGGCGCGGTATCCCGGGGATCATCCTTGTCTGCACGCTGCTCACCACAGCGAGCAGCGCGTATGCGGAAATCATCCATCGGGAACGTTCGCTCTACAGCACGATTCTGGTCAACGAAAAAGGCTCGACCATCTGCCTGCAGTTTTCGGTTCGTAAGGACCAACGCAACCAATCCTGTCTGGATCGGAATAGTCCGCGGAAACTGGTATTTCCTTACGCAAAGATGATGCTGGCAAGTCTTTTGCTCGTGCCGAATCCACAGCGGATCCTGATCGTCGGGCTCGGTGGTGGGACCTTGCCGGTGACTCTCCATGAACTGTTCCCTGGCGCAATCATCGATGTCGTCGAGATCGACCCGGCGGTAAAAATAGTGGCGGAAACCTACTTCGATTTTACCGAAACGGACAATGTGACCGTTATCCTGCAGGACGCCAGGGTCTTCACCAAGCGGGCTGCAACTCGAGAGCGACGTTACGATCTGATCATGCTCGACGCCTTCAACGGTGACTATATTCCCGAACATCTCATGACGCGTGAGTATCTTGAAGAGACTCGCGCATTACTGGCTCCAGGTGGAGTCGTTGTTTCCAATACCTTTGCCATCAGCAGGCTTTACGATCACGAGTCCGAAACCTACAGGGCGGTTTTCGGTGAGTTCTTCAACATCAGATCCCGCTCTTCGGCCAATCGGGTCATCCTCGCCCGGCAAGAGACTCTGCCCGCTCCCGATACGCTCGCGGCTACGGCGCGCAGCTTCTCTGTGCGCTTACGCCCCTATGACGTTCGACTAGAGGAATACATCACTGCCCTGTCGACCGAAGTGGACTGGGATGAGAAAGCCCGGGTTCTGACAGACCAGTACGCCCCGGCAAACCTGTTACGCAATCAGTAGGGCTCCCGATCACGGCGACGAATCGAAAAGGCTGCTCCCGGAGTCAGGCCCGCTGCCAGTATTCGTCCTTCAACAGGCGTTTATAGAGTTTACCGGTCGGATGTCGTGGCAGTTCCTCTCGAAAGTCTATCGAGCGCGGGCATTTCACGTGTGAAAGCTTTGATCTGCAGAAATCCATGAGCTCAATGGCAAGCTCGGGTGTGGCTTCCGCCATCTCCTTTGGTTGGATCACCGCTTTCACTTCTTCCCCGAATTCCTGGTTGGGTACACCAAACACCGCGACATCCATCACCGAGTCGTGAGTGATGAGTACATTTTCCGCCTCCTGAGGATAGACGTTCACCCCGCCGGAAATAATCATGAAGTGTTTGCGATCGGTGAGATAGAGATAGCCGTCCTCATCGAGATACCCGACATCGCCCAAGGTCGTCCAACCTTTCGCGTGGCGCGAGTCATTGGTTTTCTCGTCGTCTTTGTAGTATTCGAATTCACCACCGCCGCCCATGAAGATGGTCCCGGATTCACCCACGGGCAGCTCGTTGCCATCGTCATCGCAAATGAAGATTTCGCAGTTGAGTGGCTTACCCACGGATCCTTTGTGGGCCAGCCATTCTTCAGAATTCAACTGTACAAATCCGTTACCTTCGGTACCGGCATAGTATTCATGGATGATCGGCCCCCACCACTCGATCATCTGCTCCTTGACGGGAATCGGACATGGCGCGGCGGCGTGGATGGCGCACTCGAGGGAGGACACGTCGTAGCGCAGGCGCACTTCCTCCGGCAACTTCAACATTCGCACAAACATGGTAGGAACCCACTGACTGTGCGTCACCCGAAACGTTTCGATGTATTGAAGCGCCAGTTCCGCCTCGAAGTGTTCCATCACTACCACTTCAATGCCGTAACGCAGCAGACCCATCGTAAAGGCCAGGGGAGCTGAGTGGTACAGCGGCGCGGGGGATAGATAGATCGACCCATCCGAGGCACCGTACAGAACGCTCATCAGGTTCATTTCCGGACCTTCGCCATAGCCTTCGACGGGTAGCGGTTTCTTGATTCCTTTCGGAAAACCGGTGGTGCCGGAGGAATAGAGCATCGAGGCACCTTCGGCTTGATCGGCTATCGGGGTTACGGGCATCTCGGCGATAGCATCTTCCCAGGATTCAAATCCAGGAATCACTCCGTCGATCATATAGCGTTGGACGACGTTGGGAGACTTGTCTACAAGAGGTTCGACTACCGCGCTCCGTTCGTGTGAGGTGATGAATACCGTTGCTTCGCAGTTGTCGACAATATATTCCACCTCTTCCTGCTGCAGGCGCCAGCTGATCGTGGTGTAGTAGATCCCCGATCGTTGCGCAGCCCAGCAGAGCTGAAAAAAACGGAAATGATTTTCGAGCATGATAGCGATGTGATCGCCGCGCTTCAGTCCGAGCGAGCGAAACAGGTGTGCACCCTGATTGGCTGTTGCTTCGAGTTCAGTGAAGGTAATTCTCTCTCCCGAGTCAGCCATGGTGTAGGCGATTTTGTCAGGTGAGCGTTCCGCGGTTACTCCCGGGTGCATAACTTCCCCCTTGTTATTGTGATCGCTTCGTTGGTCGTGACGGACATAAGTGCGTCACCGGGTGCCGTTTACGCCGAATCATCGTGCCGCGTGTTGAGCTTCAACGAAGCCGAGTTCATGCAGTAACGCAGTCCGGTCGGCTCAGGACCGTCCGGAAATACGTGGCCAAGGTGAGCGTCGCAGTTGGCGCACAATGCTTCCACACGCTCCATCAGCAAGGTGTTGTCTGCCTGTGTCACTACCGCCTCTTCGCTGATGGGTTGATAGAAACTCGGCCAGCCGGAACCCGAGTCGTACTTGGTCGACGAATCGAATAATTCCTCACCACAACAGCGGCAGCGATAACACCCCGGTGTCTTGGTGTCCCAGTATTCACCGGTAAAGGCTCGCTCGGTGGCGGCTTCTCGAGTCACGGCAAACTCACCATCGCTGAGTTCAGAGCGCCACTCGTCGTCGCTTTTGGTTACTTTAGCCATTCACGGAACCACTTCTCTACTCAATTTATGTACAGTAAGCCCCACCGTAGCGACGGAAACACAGTTGGGTTACTGCAATCCGGGTGGCTGCTACACTGCACGGGCAATCCCTGCATTCTAGTATGAGCCTCCAGGCAAGGGAAACGGAGCAATGGCATCGAACAGAAAAGATAGCGCCGTCACGCCGTTACACATCGGCCCCGGCATCGATCACGACACAAAGATCACGAAATCGAGCAAACTCTCGGAAGTCTGCTATGACATTCGCGGTCCAGTGCTGGCAGAGGCCAATCGCCTGGAAGAAGAAGGCCACCGGATCATGAAGCTCAACATCGGCAATCCGGCTCCCTGGGGCTTTGAAGCACCAGAAGAAATTCTGCTGGATGTCATCCACAATCTCCCGAACTCTCAAGGCTATTGTGATTCCAAAGGCATCTACAGCGCCCGCAAGGCGATCATGCAGTACTGCCAGCAGATTCGGATCCCCAACGTGGAAGTCGACGATATCTACGTCGGTAATGGCGTCTCCGAATTGGTGGTCATGGGCATGCAGGGCCTGCTGGAAAACGGCGACGAGGTGCTGATCCCGACTCCCGACTATCCGCTCTGGACAGCGGCGGTTACGCTCTGTGGCGGCAAAGCCGTTCACTATCGCTGCGAGGAGAGTGCCGCCTGGACACCGGACGTCGATGACTTGCGCGCCAGGGTGACCCCGCGTACCCGTGCCATGGTCATCATCAACCCCAACAATCCCACCGGTGCCGTTTATCCTCGAGCCGTTCTGGAAGCGATGCTGGAAATTGCCCGTCAGCACGACCTGGTGGTCTTTGCAGACGAGATCTACGACAAAATTCTCTATGATGATGCGGAACATGTGCCCGTCGGCTCGCTGGCAGAAGACGTGCTCATCATGACTCTGAACGGCTTGTCGAAGACCTATCGAGTTGCCGGATTCCGGACCGGGTGGATGGTTGTCAGCGGTGCAAAACATCGCGCACGCGACTACGTCGAAGGCCTCGACATTCTCGCGTCCATGCGATTGTGCCCGAACGTGCCCACTCAGCACGCCATTCAAACCGCTCTTGGCGGCTACCAGAGCATTCAGGAATTCCTCTACCCCGGTGGACGGCTATACGATCAGCGCGAATACGCCTGGCAACGGCTCAACGAAATAGATGGATTGAGCTGCGTAAAACCGCTGGGTGCTCTCTATCTATTCCCGAAGATCGATACCGGGAAGTTCAACATCGAGAGCGATGAGCAGTTCGCCCTGGACCTGCTTCGCCAGGAAAAAGTCCTCGTTGTGCAGGGTACCGGTTTCAATTGGTCTGAGCCCGATCACTTCCGGATCGTCTTTCTCCCGCGCGTGGAAGAGCTTGAAGAGGCATTCGAGCGGATCGAGAGATTCCTCGACGGCTACCGGCAGTAGTCGGCCGTCCTGGAGAGCGGAGCCATGCGTCGATGACCGACATCAACGTCGACGATTTCTTCAAGGATGCGGCGAAAACCCTGGTTGCGCTCTACAGCGTCTTTCCCCGCCGCTATGCGATATTCGTGGATGACATTTACGGTTCTGAAGATCCCGACGAATTCGGCATGCACAGCGACCGCTATCGGGCCTGCTTCGGTGCTTTGATCTGGCTCGGGGAGGAGAACTATCTGCGTTTCGAGGAAACGATCAAGGACGAAGCCATTGATCAGGCTACCCTGACGGGACGCTGCTTTACCCTGCTGTCATCGCCGGCCTCTCATCCAGATAGCGACGGGATCGAGGACCTGCCCGAACAGATACGTATCGAGCGCTCCACGCACATATTCCGGATCAAAGCGGCGTTGCAGCAGCGCTCATCCGCGCACCTGCGTGTGGCGATGATCGATCTGATGGGGCAAATGGAAGGCCTGAGCCGGCAGGACACTAGCCGCGAAATCGAAATCGAGCGACCTTGAGACCGCGATCGGGGAACCGATCGGGAAAGTCTTCCGAGCTCGGAAGATCTCCAGCGAATTGTGCCTCGGGGCACCAGCGTGCCATCTGGGTCTTGAGAAAATCCGCATTGAGAAACGGTGAATTCAAACAGGCGATAACATCGGCGCCCGGTGAGCACAATTCCGACAGGCGCTTCATCACCTGTCCATACTGCTTCTCGGCGACGAAGCTGCCACGCTGATTGGTCGGTGGATCGATGATCACCAGTCCGTAGCGGCCGAGCTGACGAATCTTCCGCCAGGATCTGAAGAGGTTGTGAGGCAGCATGCTGACCATTCTGGAGTCGTGACCGTTGAGCAAGTGGATGGCTCGCCCCCAGTCGAGAGCGGAACGGCTCATATCGTTGTTCACGACATGTGTCGCGCCCCCGTCGAGAGCGGCAACCGAAAAAGTGCAGGTGAAGGAAAAGAGATTCAGAACCCTTCTGCCGGATGCGTTGGCTCTTACCCAGTTTCGGGTCGGAGCCATGTCCAGAAACAGCCCGACATTCTGGTTGCCCAGGGGTTTGACCGCGAACCTGCATCCGGCTTCGATCACCTCGATCTCTGGTGGAATCTCTCCGAGGACCATTCGAGCCTGAGTCCGCCGTCCCTGGCGCTGTTGAACAGCCACTCCGGCGATACCATCAAGGCGCATCGCAAGCTGGCGACCGAGTTCAGCGCTGCCCTGGGTATCCGCTCCGAAACAGCCGATGAGCAAATAACGTCCAAAGCGATCTACCACCAGGTCCTCATACCCGGGGAAACAATGTCCCCGGCCGTGGAACAGCCGCCTCGCACCCTCTGGCTCACCGCCCAGGCGCCTCTGGCACTCGGCGATGACGGGTGCAAAATCACGCAATCGAGCTCACCCGGTGGAAGAGCCGGTCCTCATACCCGGCAGTGACCTCGATCAGGCCACTGAAGCGCCGATCAAGTTCAGGATCATCGGTATCGAGCAGCAGCGCCCGACCTTCGAGCGAGCCGAGTTTGGTGCGGGTTCCCACTACCCACAAAGCATCGCGGCCGACGCGTTTCAGAAAATCGGCAGAAAGCTGCTGATTGCCTCTGCCGATGAGAAACCCCTGCCCGCGCGTGAAGCTCAGCACCACAATGGCGGTCTGAATCTCGGCGAGCAGCCACGCAGCATCCACATCGGCGCCAAGCTGCCGTCCCTGCTGCCAGACATCGAATCCCAACAACGTTGCATTGAGATCGAGCGCGTGCTTTATCTCAAAAAGAGTACCGCCCGGACCGAGGACGATCGGACACTCTTCCAGTGCCAGACGCTCCACCACATCGGCGACAATCTCGTTGACTGCCAGGGATTCAACTTCCCTGCCCCGCTCCTTGGTGTGTTGCAGATAGCCTCCCAGTTCGGGAACCAGCAGCTCGCCGAAGTAACGGGGTCGAACTTCACCCTTCCTGAGCGCCGTTTCATCGAGGTCTTTAACGTCCCGGCGTACGGCGCTGACCAAACCGCCGTCGATCAATCGAGTCAGCAACTCACCGGCTCGCTCCGGGGTGCTGGCAAAGACGCCAGACTGCATCTTTACTCCGGCCGGAATACCAATTACCGGGATCGCATCACCGATGGCGTCAAGCAGGTCACGGGCGGTGCCGTCGCCTCCAGCGAAAACCAACAGATCCGCACCATGGGAAACGATCTCGGCTGCGGCGCGAAGGGTATCTTCCCGACTGCTCCGATTTCCGATCGGCTCGCCTAAAATCCGGCAAGCGCAATTCAATGACTTCAGACAGTCGGCGCCCATCTCCCCATCCCAGGTCATCCAGCGCGCCTGGTGAAT
>QIDL01000311.1 GCA_003228415.1 Gammaproteobacteria bacterium
ACATACTCTGGGAGGAAGAGTATCTGTTCCCGCTATTCGAGAAGAGGACGGGCATGACCGACGGGGGTCCAACCGCAGTCATGAAAATGGAACACGGGCAGATCAAGGGATTCCTGGAAGAGCTGAACGCAAGAGTGTTGGGTGGTGAATCAAAGGGTCTGGATGAGCTGACAACAGGTTTGCTCGAGGTCCTGCATTCCCACAACCACAAAGAAGAGAATATTCTCTATCCCGCCATCGATCGAATGGTGACCGACGAAGAACGCAAGAAAGTGCTGGGCGACATGGCCAACGTTGCCCCAACGTAAACCAATAACCCACTAAGCGGACCGGCAAATAGTTCTTCGTTCGGAGCTTGAAGGCTGTGGGGTGTCGATTATTCCGAATTCTGCTTGACATGGATCCAGCACATAGGCTGTTAATTACGCTCGCGCAAATGCGACAGTTTGCGCGTCAATCGGATACCAATTGGTGTATATCAAACTTGAGGAGCTACTGATGAAAATGACTCAAAATCGCATACCAGGTGCGAGCCCGTTTCGGGGCTCATTCCTGGCAGCGTTGGCCGTGTTCGTCCTCGCTGCTGCGATGCCTGCATTGGCGCAGGATCTGGCGCAGGATGCGACGCGCATGGAAGAGCTGGAAGCCAGGACTGCCGCCATAATGGAAGAGCTTGCTGCGCTACGTGCTGAACTCGAGCTGGCGAAAAAGGAAACAGCCAGCGTTGAAATAGAAACGCTACGTACTGAGGTGGCGCAGATCGCAGAAATCGCACAGCGGGCCGAAACATCAACCCTTGCGCGTGATAACCCCATATCGGTTACCCACCTGGCAGGGTACGCGGCGGCAGGCTACAGCACCACCAAAGACGGTACCGGTTCATTCGACGTCGCAAATTTCAATCCGATTTTTCACTTTCAGTATGCCGATCGCATCCTGTGGGAGTCGGAACTCGAGATCGATGTCGGAGACAATGGCGAGACGGAAGTTGGGCTGGAATACAGTACCATCGATATTTTCCTGAACGATAACTTCGCCTTCGTTGCCGGAAAGTTCATCAGCCCGATTGGCCAATTTCGCCAGAACATACACCCATCCTGGATCAACAAAGCACCCTCGGCCCCACCGGGGTTTGGCCATGACGCTGCAGCTCCGGCGGCCGAAGTAGGCTTTCAACTACGAGGCGGGGCTCTGGTCAGCGAAACGAGCAAAATCACCTACTCGGCGTATGTCGGCAATGGCCCGGTGCTCGCAGTTGAAGACGGGGAGCTACACGGCATCGAATCAGGTGGTTTTACTGGCGATGCCGATGACGAAAAGGTTGTCGGTGGGCGCTTTTCGTTGCTGCCAATACCGAAACTCGAATTCGGTCTCTCCGCTGCGTTTGGTGACGTTGCAATTGTAGAAAACGACGGGATGGAGGTAGAAGACGATGCCGCACGAAGCTACGACGTGTTCGGCGCTGACGCAGCCTATCAGTGGAACAATTTCGATCTTCGCGCGGAATACGTTCATCAGAAAATCGGAAACCAGGCACTCAGTATCTTGCCAGAGGGTGGGACGTGGAAAACCTGGTATGCGCAGGGTGCCTATAAATTCGCCCAGGCGAAGTGGGAGGGCGTGTTGCGATACACCGACTATCATTCGCCTCACCCCGAACAATCTCAGGAGCAGGTGTTAGTAGGACTGAACTATTTGTTGACCGCCAACGCGGTTATCAAACTGGCCTATGAATATAACGACGGGCTCAACGGGGAGCTCACCAACAAGGACCGGATAATGTTTCAGATAGCGTACGGTTACTAATAAGGAGCAATGTGATGAAAAAACTAACACTCAAAACAATTTTTGCGTTAACGCTCACCGTACTCCTGGGGTTTGGCGAGTTCCTTCTGGAGCGTCAAGGGCAAGCGGCCCCGGTCGCAACTCAATCGGATGAGCCTACGCAGTTCGCACGTGGTGCGAAGGCCTGGGCCAACACCTGCGCCAGATGCCACAACATGCGCGATCCGAAAGAATTGGTCGACGATCAGTGGCGAGCGACCATCGCACACATGCGCATCAGAGCCAATCTGACCGGTGGGGAGGCGCGCGATATACTGGCGTTCCTGCAGGGCGTCAACTGACATACGGTTACTGATCCGAAAACGCAGGTGAACGAGGACGAAATGAGAACTCCGGCGCCAATCCTGGTGCTGGAGCCACCGGTAAACCCTGAGCGCCTGGTCGAAAAGGCGGCAGACCTTGCTAGGCACCGCCCATGATGGCCTTGAAACCCTCTGCCATCTCTGACAGAACTCTGCTGCAGCTCTCGTCCTTTTGAATATTCTCCCAGTATCGGGCCAACCTTGAAGTATCGACCAGAGGGTCTGCCACTCCGAAGGTCGGAAGCAGATTCACCATGACGAAGAGCGCCGGAACCATCGCGCAGTCGGCCAGAGTCAGCTTGTCTCCAACAGCATAGTCTCCATCGCTGTATCCGCCGCGGGTCAGATAGTCCTCCCATAGAGCGAAATTTGTTTTCAGAACAGCCAGGGTTTTATCGACGGCGGTCTGATCCCGGTTGTTCGGGTCCATCTGCGGAAACAAATCGAAGAGCGGATCCAGAATGTAGAGATCGGTAACCCGGGAGAGCAGCCGAACGTGAGCCCGATCCAGAACGTCTTGCGGCCGAAGTGACGGCGTCGGAAACCGGTCTTCCAGATACTCGCAAATCACTTCCGACTCGCCCAGCACATGCCCGTCTATTTCCAGCGCCGGCATCTTCCCGGTGGGATTGTGGGTCTTGTATTCATCGCTGGACAAGCCTCCCGGAGGCGGACAGCATTCAATATCGTCGATGGCCTTGGCATAGATCTGGATCCGGCAACGGGAAGCAAAGGGGGAAAGGTTCGACTGATAGAGTTTCATCCTGGCTCCTTAAAAAAGGACAGTGATACGTCATCAGATCTGAAACGGCAAGTGCCCCGCTTTCCGGACTTCAAAAAAAGAGATCCGCAGAGAATCCAGCCGAATCCTTTGAACGGGGTTTTCCGCCTCGCTCTGGACAGGTTGGGTTGTCAGTATTCGCTCAGGTCAGGAGGCACGCTGGCTCGCGGTGATACCACCACGGCCGACACCGCCACTGATTTGCCCGGCTAACTTGCGACCATCGTATACGGTGAGCCACAGGCGCAGCAGGTGACGCTTGCGTTCAAGCTCCGGCCAGTCCTCAAACGTGGTTCGTGCATGCAGTGCCGAGTAGTTGTTGGCAAACTCGAGGTCGGCCGGTTCCAGCCGGAACCTCACCGGCATGTCCTCGCCCGCGATGATCTCGTCCAGGAGGTCGAGGGCTTCACGCTGCTCAGCAGTGAGCCTGGGCACCTCGGAGAAGCGCTGCGCCGATTGGATGTACCCGCGAATGTAGCGGCAGCTCAGAAGCCCTTCATAGTATGAGAATATCGGGATCTCGTAGTAAGGCTTCTGCCCGCTCGCCACCTCTTCACGGCGATCGTAATAGAAGGGTTGGTAGAGCACTTCGAGCAGATCGGGCCGCCTCTCGAGGAAGCGATTGTGTACGGTTACCGAACTGAGGACGGTGCTCTCGCCGCCTTCCATGGCGGTTTGCAAGCAGAACAGGCCGACCACGTCCGAGCCATCCGTGTGATACGGGAGATCGGCACGCGTTTGATAGCCACGCACATGCGTTTCCCTGATATCGCTGCCGGTGTCACGGATGTGACCGAGCAGGTCACCCTGAGCATTCTGCGAAACCGCCAGGCCGAAGTGTGTGCCAATTCCCCAATGGATGATGCCGCACTCGTCCTCGGAGTAATCCTGCCTCGGGATTCCACGGATGAGCAGAAACCCCCGGCCGTAGTTGAGTTCTTCCAACAGATCGATCAGCGTCTTGCTGAGTTCCGGGAGGACAAAGTCATCCCGTGTCACGTCGTAGACATCGAGCCCGCGCTTCTGCACCGAGCGCAGAGCGTCCTCCAGCTCGCCGACTTCGGCGTTCGACAAGTGATAGATCAGATCGTCCCGGTCCTGCAGGTCGGCGCCCACCCAGGCGCTTGTGTCGGTGACTGGCTCTCGAAGTATCTCGATCATAGCAGCCCTCCCCAGGGTCTTTCTGGTATCTCGCTCAACGCAACGCCTTCATTGGATGACAGCGTTGCAACATGTTCGAAATTAGCAAATACACCAGGAGGTATTTTTGACTCCTATCAATTTTCCGGGTTACATGACCCGCGTCCGTACCTTCACGTATGATTGATTGTCAACTTGCCCACCGAAGCGGAGCAGGTCCAACTCGCATGGCAAAGTTCCGACAAAAAACCGGGAAAGGAGGACACGCTATGGCCAATCTATCGCTTGACCCCTCATCGGCATCAATTCCAAGACCCGAATACCCCCGCCCCATCCTGCAACGGGACCAGTGGGAAAACCTCAATGGGCGATGGCTGTTCGACTATGACCCTGAAGACGTCGGGATGGCTGAGAGATGGTTCGACGCGCATAATTTCGGATCGAGCATCATCGTGCCATTCCCGGTGGAATCCGAATCTTCGGGAATACACGACACTTCCCCCCCGGACATTGTCTGGTATCAGAGGGAATTCGAAGCACCTTCCTGGAATGCCGACAGACTGCACCTGAATATCGGTGCCTGTGATTTCTGGACCAGGGTGTTTGTCAATGGGTTGGAAGTCGGCCAGCACAGGGGCGGATACACGCCCTTCTCTCTGGATGTCACCCACGCCCTTGTCACTGGCACCAACATGATTACCATTCGGGTTCAGGACTCGAATTCATGGATGCAACCCAGGGGTAAGCAGGAAGGCACCACACGCTGGCCCATCGACTACGACTCTGTCACCGGCATATGGCAAACCGTGTGGCTTGAACCTGTCAATGGAGACCACATCACGGAAACGTCCGCCTCCTATCACCTCGAGGCATCGACCCTTTCGCTGACGCTGGGATTTTCCACCCACTTTACCGGTGATGTTGAAGTCCGCGTTCTCGAGGCGGCCGACCAGATCGCCAGCTACAGCGAGCATTGCGATGGCCGATCGGAACTGAGAATGACTCTGGCGCTGGACAACCCCAGACTGTGGAGTGCGGATGATCCCTTTCTATACACGCTGGAATTTGTACTCGCGCGCGACTCGGTGGAACTGGACCGTGTTCAAAGCTATACGGGGTTGCGTGAGATCCTGGTTGTGGACGGCAGGATTCACCTGAATGGCTCGCCCATCTACCTTCGGGGCATTCTCGATCAGGGCTACTTCCCCGAAGGCTGGTACGCGCCGGTCGATGACAAAGCGCTGCAACGTGATGTCGAGCTGACCAAAGCAATGGGCTTCAATTTCGTGCGAAAACACCAGAAAGCCGAAGACCCACGCTATCTCTACTGGGCAGACAAACTTGGCCTGATGGTCTGGGTGGAAATGCCCTCGGGAAAAATATTCTCCACAGAGTTGATCGAGTCACTCACTCACGAGTGGATGGCGCTGGTCAGACGGGACCGCGCAAACCCTTGTGTCATTTCCTGGGTTCCATTCAATGAATCCTGGGGTGTCTGGCACCTGTCTACTCGAGGAGAACAACGAGCGTTCGTCGACGCCATGGTCAGCCTGACCCATTCGCTGGATCAATCTCGCCCGGTGATCGGCAATGATGGCTGGGAATACACCAGCGGCGATCTCTGGACTTTGCATATCTATGAGGGTGACGGAAAACCGGTTGCAGACAAACTGGAAGAAGTACTGGCAGACCCCGCAATTCCGATTACGGGAATAAGCCATCCGAGGGCTGGCGCCCTCCCGGGCAGCGATATTTCCGGACTCCCGGTGCTACTGACAGAATGTGGCGGGGTCGGTTTTCTCCCCGAGGAATTCGAGGGCGAAGGGTTTGCCTATGGTTCGATTCCTGAAACGCAGGAACAACTGGAAAAAAGATTTCGTCAAGTTGCCAGCAATGTTAACGACGCTGAAAAATTATGCGGCTTTGTATGGACCCAGCTCACCGACATTCAGCAGGAAATCAACGGTGTTCTCTACTTTGACAGGACGCCGAAATTGCCCATCAGTACCTTGAAGAATATCTTCGGTTCTATCGGCAAAGCCTAGAAGACGCCCTCGGTCAATCATCTGGCTCTGGCGCATGGACCAACCGGTGCATGGCCCGTTCGCCGATGCCGCCACCATCAAGACCGACTGGCATGTTTCGATGGGTCTTCTGGATGAAGACGGGATGGCGTTATGCTGGTTCGCCTACCGACAAAGGGTTTGCGAACACTGTACCGCGAGAAGGCAACCTCACGGTAGCACCGTTTCTCAAAGACCACGTAAGGGAACCTGAGATTGAGCTTTTTTGAACGCTATTTGACAGTCTGGGTGGCGTTGTCCATCGGTGCCGGAATCCTGCTTGGCAAAGTAGCCCCCACGATTGCTCAGACGCTCGATGGCATGGCGATTACTGTCAACGAAGCGCCGGTGGTTTCCATCCCGATAGCGTTGTGTCTGTTTTTCATGATGTACCCCATCATGGTCAAGATCGATTTTCACAAGGTTGTCAAGGCAGGGAAAGCCGTGCGCCCGGTAGGTCTGACTCTCTTCATCAACTGGGCCGTCAAACCGTTCACCATGTATGCGATCGCGAGTTTCTTTCTGGGCACCTTGTTCCTTGCCTTCATAGGACCGGATGCGGTTGATCTGGTGAAGATGCCGCTCGGGGCGAACTTGTCCGTTGGTGATACCTATGGTGCGGGTCAGGTGGTGCTCGTTGACGGCGTCAGAATGCTCGAAGTACCGCTGTGGCGAAGCTATCTAGCCGGGTGCATTCTCCTGGGGATCGCACCCTGCACAGCAATGGTGCTGGTCTGGGGCTACCTGTCCAAAGGTAATGATGAGCACACCCTGGTGATGGTTGCCATCAACTCATTGACCATGTTGGTGCTGTTCGGAGTGTTGGGTGGATTTCTGCTGGGAGTGGGCCGGTTACCGGTCCCCTGGCAAGCCCTTGTGCTGTCGATAAGCGTCTATGTGGCACTGCCGTTGGTGGCCGGTTACGCCTCCCGAAAATGGATCATCGCTACCAAAGGAGAGCAGTGGTTCAAGGAGACATTTCTGGGTTTTCTGACACCTGTGACAATCGGCGCGTTATTGATAACGCTTGTTCTACTGTTCTCGTTCAAGGGCGAGACGATCGTGCAGAACCCACTGACCATCCTGTGGATCGCGATTCCGCTATTCATACAAACCGTTTTGATTTTCGCCATCGGCTACGCGCTCTCCAGGCTCTTGGGGCTGTCATACGAGAACGCCGCACCGACGGCGATGATCGGTGCGTCCAACCACTTTGAAGTG
>QIDL01000411.1 GCA_003228415.1 Gammaproteobacteria bacterium
GCAGAGTAAGTGCCGACGGGCGCCGCGACGATGTAGTTGTCGTTGTACCCGAAGATGATTCGACCTACCAGGTGTGCCGCAGAACGGTCGGCATAGTTTCCATAGCGATCGGGCGGCGGCAAGTTGCTTCCCCAGGGAAATCTCAGCGGTCCATCGGCATCTACCTGACGGACCGCATAAGCCCATTCCGCTTCCGTTGGCAGACGATATCCGATTGCCTGCGCGTTGATTCCTTTGACTTTGCCGGACTCCGTGACATAGAAGCGCGGCAATCCCTGCTTGTCGGAGAGCCAGTTGCAATACAGGGCTGCTTCAATCCAACTCACGTTGACCGCAGGCAGATCCGCCTTGCCTAGCTCCTGCTCCTCGAATTCGCCTGAGTCGTGGCGACTCGCGAAGGCGATAAACTCTGCGTTGGACACCTCCTCCGTCGCCAGATAGTAGAACCGCTGCATCTGCACTTCTCTGAGTGTTTCGTTTGCACGCCGACCGGGTTGTCGGCGCGAAGCGCCCATGGTGAATGCTTCCGGTTTGATCAGAACGAGATCCTGGCCCTGTGCGGTCTGTATTCGAGGTTTCAAAGCAGCAAGACGGGCTTCTGCCAACGTGAGCAGGCGGACCTTCACCTCCTGTACCAGGCCCGCCTTGGGTGTGATTTCTGTTTCAAAGCCTGCATAGCCGCTGAGTCGAACGCTCAGGACATGGGCTACCGTTGGCAATCGCAATGTCTGATCGGCGCTACCGCGAAGCTTTCCATTGAGGAAAATACGAGCCTCGGGGGGATCGACGGTCACAACCACGTCTCCCATTTGCCGAGTGAGTGACAGGGAGACATTGTGCTCTTCACCGGACTTTAGGCTCATTGAACGCTCAACGGACCGGTAACCGGCTTTGAACACCTGAAGTCGATAGCGGGTGCCAGACTTCACGGCCAGCTCCAGCGGTGATTCGCCTTGGAACTCGCCGTTCAGGGTTACCCCCGCATTAGAAGGGGAAGTGGTGACTCTGATGAGTCCGTCAGCCTGCTGGAGAGTAAAGGTAGGCAGGGAGATCGTTTCCTCTGCGGCAACCAGGATGCGCTGGCGGTGAGCCTTATAACCAACGGTTTTCAATCGAATCTCGTGTTCACCTGCTAGAACTTCAACGGTGGACGGTGTGTACAAACCGGTCGACTCCTCATCGATCAGTATTTCCGCTCCCTCAGGCCGGGTGTTGATCGTGACGTTCGCCCAGTTCGGTTTCAGTGAACCCGTGATGGTCTGGGCTTCGCTCATCCCCGTTATCTCAACCACCAGCGCAAGCGTCTGGTAGCGGGGTGCGTGGAAGGTAATCTGACGGCTGCCGGCCTGGACCTCGATTCCACCCAGCGGCGTGGATCCTCTGGCAATGCCGTCGATGGCAACACTGGCTCCCGCTGGCGTGCTTTCGAAAGTCACCACACCAGGAAGCTTTGAGAGTTGGAAGCTATGAACTTGATTACGCTCCTCCCCGACCCGAAGTTCGGCATCGAGCGTCAGGTAACCGGGCGCTTCTGCGTAGACTCTGTATTCGCCCGTTCTCAACAGATAGATACCGCCGAGCTCGAATGAAAGACCGCCGCTGACGCTGACGGCTTCGACTTCCGGCTCGAAGGTCAGTCGAACGGACTTGGCGGTAAAAAGAAACCAGACGGCTAGAAGAGTCGGAACCAGAATTGCGATGACGATGCTTTGCCAGCGTCTCAGGCGAAACCGGGCATCGCGGGTCTCTGTCTTCGGCTGGTAACCGACCGGCCGTATGATCGAGCCGTCATCGCCCTCTGTATCGAGCGGGTCGTTCTGCGCGCTCACCCTCAGAACGTCTCTTCGCAGCTGATCTCAACCGGTTGCATGTCGGGGCGGACCAGAATGCTCTCACGGATGTCCCGACAACCGTCACGGCTTCCGATAACGGTGTAAGCACCGGGGCGAAGGCTCAACTGCTTCTCGGAAAAAGTGCCGAGACGACCTACGGTGGACAGTGTCACTTCGGTACGATTGTCAGATCTGAAAGTGACAGCCACGGGCGTACCGTAGGTATCAAGAAGGTCTGCGACCCGACCGATCTGGGAAGTCAGCCTGGGCCCGCGGGGAACGAGAGTGGTAGCAGCTTTAAGAATGTCCTGAGCCTGTCCGTAGAGTGATTTTGATGACAGCTTGTCCGGAGAAGCGATGATGTTGCCGAGGGTAATCTGAGTTCGCTCCTGGACTGAGGATCGAGCCAGCCCTGCTTTCGCGAACTGTATGTTGTTGTCGAGCGCCAGCACCTGCTTGTAGTTTTCTATGGCGTCGCGCCACTCTTCGTTGGCCTCGAATTTCTCGGCGCTGGCCCGAAACTGGCGGATGGTAGTCAGGTCCTTGCGTTCGGCGACCTGTTCCAGACCGCCGACGGCTACAGGGTCATCGGGTTTCAGGGCCAGCGCTTTGTTGAAGGCTGACCGGGCCTGCTCGAATCGCTCGGAATCCATCGCCCTGAAGCCTTCGGACAGATGTTCCCGAAAGCGCATTTCTGCTACTCCCGATCGTGCGTTCGCCAGCGCTGTTGACAGACCTTCGGTTTTCGAATCTATGGCCTTGATTTGCTCATAGGTAGTCAGCGCGGATCGGTAATCACCGGCGAGTTCGTGGTTTTTTGCAGCGCGCATCAGCTCAATTATCTGCGGTAGCAAGGCTGCCCGGGCAATACCAGTGGCAGCGGTTGAGTTTTCTGGATCGATAGTCAGCGCGTGTTGAAACTGGGCCAGGGCCATTTTCGGATCACGCAGATCGAGCGCCTTCTGACCGGCTTCCAGTGCCGCGGTGAGCAGGCCTTCGCCCGTGGTGATCAATTCAGCGAGTGCATCACCGGCCGCACGATAGGAGTCGAGGGAGGCCTCGAAAGCCTCTTCTACGAATTGCTCGTCGCCTTCGGTTGCCATCGCCATGGCGCTATCCAGTGCGTCCTGGCCCCACAGTCCGACCTGCATACGTTGTTCCAGCGCCATCTGCAGCTCAACGAATCGGGATAATTCTGCCTGTGCCTTCTCACGAGTCTGCTCGCGCATCAATGCTTCGAACGGAGGCGGTGTATCGTCCCGGTCAATCGACGCTGGTGCTTCGTTCTGTATCGGAGCGGGCCGTGGTTCGGTTACCGTCACCTCGGGTTGACCGACCAGACCGGGGACCACCAGAAAAACAACACCCAGCAGCAAGCCGAGCAACAGGACCGCAACCAGCAGCGGCCAACGTTTCTGCGTTGGCGCTGTTTTCTTCGGTGCTGATGCAGGTTCGACATGACTCAGCGGCACCGACTTTGGTCGGATCGGGCTGAATTCTTCTTCACTCATCTATTTTGCTAATGACTGGTCTTATTGTTGAGTGGTATTCGGAGGCTGATCGGGGTCTGCCACGGTTTGATCCGCATCGGGATCCGGTAGATCCAGATCTGCAAAGTAGATGCGACGCAGGATCCCGCGGAGCTCGTCGTATTGTTCATCTACGCTACCTTGAAGACGAACGCTTTGATTCTCCAGTTCAATGGTATGCGGCATGATTTCAGCTTCGGCAGCGACCCCGACTTCTTCGAGTACCTCAGCATGAATCCGCGCTTCGTTGCGTTTGGTGATGGCGCTCTTCAACAACATCGCGCCGCTCATGATACCGACAATGGCGCTGGTATCGACGTATCTACTGTTGCTTTCGCTCATGGCAGCAACGCTACCGGCGATTGCGACAACGCCACCTATCGCTCTGGCTCTCGACTGGGCTCGGAGCTCTTTGAGGGCGATGGCTTCCGCGTAGGTCGCCCGACGCCAGTTCTGATAAGCGGGATACATGTCGCGCTGGAAATTTTCGTAGTACGCATCGAGGGTATCGATGAACAGGTACTCCCTTTCGCGAATTCTCCTGACTCTTGCAAGCATTGGATCGTCTTCAGCAGGCAGTCGCTTCAGCTCGAACTCTCCCCTGGACGTTTCGCCGATGTGGTCGGAAAAAGCATCCGGGGCGAATTCCTGGGCAAACTTCATTTCGGCGGTAGCTCTGATCGTTTGGACCGCTTCGGCAGACAACTCGCGTCTATACTTCAGCAGGTCGTCTGCAAAATCTCTGTAGATGGTTTGAAAGGGATCGATGCCCGGTGGGATACCTTCATCGTAGGCATACTTGCTGGCTAACCCCTCGTAAGACTTGGTAAACCAGCGTTTTCCTGTGGCATCCACCACCGTCAGGGCAACCTCCATGCTTTCGCCGTCGGAATGGAGAATTTTGCCGGTGACGCTGACGTCAACGGCGTGTGTAGGTCGTGGTACGACTCTCACCGCACCCCAGTTGCCGGTGCTCTGCAGGAGGTTTTTGGTGAAATAGGGCATGTAGTTCGCTTCGGCGCGGCGAATATCGGGTTGAATGATCTGTTTGATCTGCTCGTCGTAGTCCTCAGGTACGTTCGGGTCGAAAATGGCGATACCGATATCGAGCAGCTCAGACTCTGCCTGTACCCGCCCTAACTGCTCCGGAGGGGTTAAGTCTACGATCCGCACTTCTTGAGAAACACAGCCGCTGAGGAGCCACGCGAACATCCACGCCTGAATCCAGCGAGTGGTAAAGTTTGTAGCTGATTTCATCATGGTTTCGATCGAGTAGCCAGGGTGTAGAAAAGTCGCCCATCTTCCGGAAATTTTCGAACGTTCCTGCAGAGACGTAGCGGTAATCAGGCACCTTTATAGCGTCGGTATTCCTCCCACAATTTTTCCTGAAGTTCCGGGTCCGCTTCGTTAATGGCTGCCTCACGGAGCTGTCGGGCGATGATGTCATCGTCCCTGGCATCAGGAATATCCTCTGGTACCTGCGCTGTAGCGCCTCCCATCGGCGGACCTTTTGGTGCGTTGCGCTCCGACGGCAAACCGCTGGGTAGATAGGCAGGCGATCCTTCGGGCATACCAGAAGAGGGATCGCTGTAATCACCCGAACCCGGTAGTTCGGCCGGGTGTCGCGCATTGCCGGCTGTCTCATTGGAGCGGGCCTGGATGATAGCGCGCTCCGCAAGTATTTCGCCGTCAAAGCCTTCAAGCGCCTTGTCCAGGTCTCCATCGCCGCCTGCGCCATCTTCACTGGGAAGACCTTCCGGACCCGAAGCCCCCGCAGTGGCTCCGCCGTCTCCCTGTCCCGGCGGAAGCCCTCGTTCTGAGGGCATTGGTGGTATTCTGGAGCCGTTGCTGCCCGGGAGCTGATTGCTGGTTTCCCAGCCTTCACCGGTCGCGGAAGGTAATCCGGATTCCCAGTTTTCTGTTGATGACCCGGGTGGTTGGCCGCCGCCGGGCGGTTGTCCGCCCCCATCTTCACCCTGGGCACCACCGCCGGGCGGTTGAGTTTCCCAGGTGGGCTGCGACTCGGTTCCCGGTTGGTTGCTCTCTCCCTGACTTCCAGAGGAGGCACCTTCCGGCTGGCCTCCGGGAGGAGGCGTTCCTCCCGGCTGGCCTCCGGGAGGAGGCGTTCCTCCCGGCATGCTGGGTGAACCGGCACCACTTGGCGAACTCTGTGAAGAGCCGGGCGAGGAACTCGGCGAACCCGGGCTTTGTGAGCTCGGCGTGCTGGGCGAACCGGGAGAACTCGGGCTCTGGGAACTCGGAGTGCTCGGTGAACCTGAGGAACTCGGGCTCTGGGAACTGGACGGTGGCGAACTGGATGGCGGCGAACTGGACGGTGGTGAACTGGATGGCGGTGAACTGGATGGCGGTGGCGGACTGCTGGACGCACAGCCACCGAGTATCAACACGCCAACCACCACTAGCGATTCCCCAAAGTTTCGCCACATTGGCCTACCCACGCCTGTTTCCTCCATCCATCACTCCAAATCGACCGCGCGAACTGCCGCAACAGCCGATCCTAGCGCTTACAAGCTGAACCTCTGCTGTACGGATCACGGCCCGGAGCCCGCTGTAGAATCCGCGACAGTGATCTGAGGATAGTAGGTGAATTTGTGCGTGTAGACATAGTTCTGTGTCGGAACCGGCTTACCATCGATGATGGTCGGACGGAATCTTGCGATACGAAGGCTCTTGCGAACGCGAAAATCCATCATGCCTTTTGGTTCTGATGCCATAGTCACCAGGCGTCGGGTGGCGCCATGATCGTTAACATCGAACTGTACAGTAACCAATCCCTCTCTGGCGGCCTCAGAAGCATTGCTGTTCGGTGGTTTCGGATCGCTCGGCACCGGATAGTGAATGAGCTTAGGTCTCCCGAAATATTCTTCCAGCGGGAATCCTTCTATCCGGGACATTATTTCCCATGCAATCTGGTACAGGGGGAAGGCTTCCCGGGTCTTGTCGAACAGCAGATGCCAATCAGCCAGATCCAGGATCGCCTCGGCGACGACGTCCGTCTCGGCACCGTGGTTTCGGTGAATCTGGATAATTGTCTGCAAGGCCCGCTCACCGGCAGGAAAACTGTTGACTGAGACAATGCCGTACGGGCCTGCCGACGCCAGCGCCGAGGTGGAATGTGAGCTGCCTGACGATGGATCGATATAAACGGGTGGGAATCGTTCCAGACGATGGGTTCTGGCGATTCCCTCCCAGGCTGGAATGGCTTCCATCGAGAAGCCCTTGTTGTTGGCGATGAGGACGTCGGCCGCCCTCTGATAGAGCCCTCGCGCTGCGAATATGTTGTAGGTGGATTCGTACCAGCGTGCCAGGTGAAACAACCCGGGCAGCATCGCTTCATCCTTAGGGTTGTGGGCGCGCCGCAGCACATGGTATGCGTATTCTTCCCTTTCATTCGCGGTTTTGTAGTCGCCCAGGGTGCGATAGACCTCGGCTTCCCGATAGACGATTTCAATCTGTCCTGGGGACACCAGACCTGCACTGACTCGTTCCAGGTGCACGGCACGACCATAGTTGTCCAGCGCACCGACATAGTCACCCTCCAGGACCTGGATGTCCCCCAGCATCATGGTTGGACGAACCAGGGCTCGATCGAATCGGTGACTGCGCTCTTTGATGTCACTGATTTTCTGAGCAAGCCAGAGCTTGGGGATGTCGAATTCCCCAGCGTCAATCTGGGCCTGAATTTGTTCCAGATCAGGGTCCTGCTCCTGCAGTACGTCGGCGATGGATACCCCAGTACTGGTTTCGGTACTGGGCTCGGTACTGGTTTCGATACCGGGCTCGGTACTGGTTTCGGTACCGGTTTCGGTACCGGCCTCGGTACTGATTTCGGCACCCGCATCGGTGCCGGAGCTGACAATCGGTTCGGCAGCCGCAGGAACTGTTGCATCGGTCTCCGTCGGTGCACCTTCAGCGCTATCCGTCAGCGCACCTTCAGCGCTATCCGTCAGCGCACCTTCAGCGCTA
>QIDL01000382.1 GCA_003228415.1 Gammaproteobacteria bacterium
CGCGCCAGCGGCGGGGAACTACAGTTTTTCTGCATTTTTCATGTTCAGAGGTCCCTTAGGATTTCCAATGCATTGGTTTACACTGAACGATGCCGCGATCCACCTCGGATGCGAGTTGGAAGAATCGAATGAGAGCTGAATGAGTCTTGAAATTGTTTTCTAAGTATCCTTTTGCTACCTCGCTGTTTGCCGTGCTTGTGACCTTTGGCCTTCCCGGACCCAACGTCGAAGCTGCCGCTTACCGACTGCCGGAAAATGGAGATTCGGTGGTGGGGGCGGTGACTCGCTTGAAGCTCAAGTATGAAGACACCCTGGCAGCCGTTGCTGAGAAGTACGGTGTGGGATTCCGCGAGATTGTCGACGCCAATCCAGGCGTGGATCCCTGGTTGCCTGGTGAAGGAACCGTCATACAGTTGCCGACACAATATGTACTGCCAAGCGCGCCGCGGGAGGGCGTGGTGATCAATGTGGCTGAGTACAGACTCTATTACTATCCGAAAGGTGCCGAGCGGGTCATCACTTTTCCGGTGGGGGTTGGTCGGTCGGAGTTTCGTACGCCGGTCCTCGAGACCAGGACGGTGACCAGTATAGAGAATCCGAGCTGGACGCCCACCGATGCCGCACGTCGAGAACATGCGGAGATGGGTGACATACTACCCCACGTCGTCCCACCAGGCCCTGACAATCCGTTGGGAGACCTGGCCATCCAACTGCTGGAGCCGGGATACTTCATACATGGCACCAACAAACCTTTCGGTGTTGGCCAGAAAGTCAGCCATGGGTGTATTCGACTCTACAAAGAACACATAGCGACGCTGGTCGAGATGGTTCCGAACGGAACACCCGTCTATATCGTCAACGAGCCGGTAAAGGTCGGCTTACGCTATTCGGAAATCTATATCGAAAGCCACCGGGATCTATACGCCGAACAGGATCTTGCGGTCTTGAAGCAGGCTGTGGCAGAGAAAACCCAAGGGTACGCTGCCAGTCTGGACTGGCAGCGGGTGGTTAAGGTGCTGGATGATCTGACGGGGATTCCCATCAGGATCTGACGCTGGTCTACTCTCAGCAGACGACGGGTCTCACTTACGAGAACAGCAGGTCTCAGCCATGCGCTCAGCGCGCTCGTTGGCTTCGTTAGCAGCATCCATGGCGCGCTCGGCGGTGGACTTGGCGGCACTTGCTTCCCGCATGGCGTTCTGGGCTACCGATTCGGCATTGCTACCGGCGTCGGAGGCGCTGCCCATCTTGCTTTCGAGAGCCGATATCTGACTCTGCAGTTCCGCGATCTGGTCGCTGCTTGCGCAGCCTGTGAATAAGAAAACTGCGATCAGGGCAAATAGAATGTTTTTCACTTATTGGTCTCTCATGCTGTCTAACAGAACACGCGCACCCTACCATAGAAATGGAGATTTTGAAGCGTTATCTGATCTGGAAGTAGCGATAGAGCGCTGATTTGCGGGTAAAATCCCGGGTGTTTTCGGGAGGAGGACAATGTGGTGCGCACGCTGCGAGGTCGGGTTGCGGTCGTTGGCATTGGCGAGACCGCCTACTACAAAAGGGGGGAGTCGCCAGACGCGGAATTCAAGCTTGCCCTGAAGGCGATTCTGGCTGCCTGCAGTGATGCGGGCATCGCTCCGGAGGCCATCGATGGCTTCGCCTCCTATAGTAACGATCGAAGTGACCCTTCCCGGCTTGCGGCGGCGCTTGGCTGCCGGGAACTGCGCTTTGCGAATATGCAGTGGGGCGGTGGCGGTGGCGGTGGGTCTGCCGCGGTCGGCAATGGCGCTGCGGCGGTTGCCACCGGCATGGCGGAATGCGTGGTGGTCTTCCGTTCGCTGGCGCAAGGTCAGTTCGGACGATTCGGCCAAGGCCCTCGGCGCAACGTCATCCAGGGTGATGGTGCCCACACGGTTCCCTACGGCCTGATGTCTCCCGCGCAGATGTTCGCGATGAAAGTGCAGCGCTTCATGTTTGATCATCAAGTGGTGCAATCGGCGCTGAGGTCAATTTCGCTGGCGTCATACCATCATGCACAGAATAACCCCCGCGCCGTCATGTACGGTAGACCGCTCGATGAACGGACCTATGAGGACTCCCGATGGATCGTCGAGCCGTTTCACCTTTACGACTGCTGTCAGGAAAACGACGGTGCGGCGGCGATGATCATCGTCCCGGCCGAACGAGCTGGAGATTTTGCCCAGCCACCGGCCTATCTCCTGAGTGCGGTGGCCGGTTCCCACTATCGTGCTGGTGCGTCCGTGCATAACACGCCGGACTACGCGACCTCGACCTTCAAGACGCTGGCACCGCGACTCTATGAGATGGCGGGAGTATCTCCCGGCGATGTGAACGTATTGCAGAGCTACGAAAATTTCACCGGCGGTGTGATGATGAGTATCGTGGAACACGGTTTTTGCGAGCCCGATGCCTGCAACGAGTTCTTCGTTAAAGAACGCTTCCTCGCCCCTGATGGTGAGCTGCCGTTGAACACCAGCGGTGGCAACCTGGCCGAGTGTTACATGCATGGGCTGGGGCTCAACATCGAGGCAGTACGGCAGATCCGTGGTCAATCGACGAATCAGGTGGCCGGTGCCCAGGTGTCCATGGTGATATCCGGGCCGATGGTGACGCCGGTCAGCGCATCGATCTTCGGCGCTGAGGGGGTGTTGTGAATTATCTGAATACGGGTTTACCGGCACCGATCCCGGCTGGCGATGGTCTGGACAAGCCTTTCTGGGAGGGATTACAAAAAGAGTTGCTGTTGCTCCAGCGCTGCTCGGTGTGCACCGGTTGGCAGTGGGGACCGGAGTGGTCGTGTCATCGATGTCATAGTTTTGAGCTCCGCTACGAGGAGGTCAGCCCCGTCGGTGTGATCTTCAGCTATGAGCGTGTCTGGCACCCGGTACATCCGGCTCTCAAAGAACAGGGCCCGTATCTGATTGTACTGGTGGTGCTGCCTCAGGCAGGTGAGGTGCGTATGGTTGGCAACCTGCTGGGAGATCCTCGGCAGGAGGTGCCGATCGGCGCCGAAGTCCGAGGCGTTTTCGAGCATCATAACGACACCGAGCCCGCTTTCACGTTGCTCCACTGGGAGTTGTCGAATAGCGCTACCTGACTTCGAGATGCTGCGCGCAAGTTAATTGAGAAGCAATCTACGAAAAATGAGTGTTCGCTGCGCTAGAATTGGCTGATGGACGATAAGTACCGCCTGGTATTTCGTGGCGAAATCCTGGAGGGGCAGCATCGCTCGGTGGTAAAGCGCCGACTGATGGAACTGCTGAAGCTGTCCGACGCAGCGATGGATAAGCTGTTCTCGGGCAAATCGGTTGTGATCAAACGTGATGCCGACCGGAAAACCGCCGCACGATATCAGACGTTGTTCAAGCAGGCTGGAGGCCAGCTCAGGGTGCTGGCCCAGAAAGCCGAACAGCAGCGTGCGCATCCGGCGCAGGTAGCGCCCGCGGCGGAGAGAAAAGTCGCGGCGGAGAGAAAAGTTGCGGCGGAAGGAGAAGTCTCGGAACAGAAAAGTGCCGCAGTAAAACAAGAGCCCGCGGCGGAACAAAAAGCCGCTGAACCAGAAGTCGCGGCGGAACAGAACGCCGCAGATTCGACGCCCGTCTTCACTATCGTGAACACCTACTTCCCCCCTCCGGCCGATCCTGTCGCGGAAATCGAAGCGCCCGACTACCGGATTGCCGATGTGGGTGCCGATCTCCTGGATGCGATTGAACAACCGGAGGTTGTGGTGCCGGAGCCGAATTTCGAATTAGCCGAAGTTGGTGCAGACATTCTTACCGAATATTCGGAGCCAGTGGCGGCGGGCGACAATGTCGTCGAATTTGAATTAGTCGAAATTGGCGCAGACAGTGTTGCCAGGTATCCGGAACCAGTGGCAGCGGAGGTCAAGGCCGTCGAATTTGAACTGGCCGAAGTTGGCGCAGACATCGGCGTTGTGTCGGCGGCAGACACACCCACAGCGCCGGATGTTTCCCACATCCAGCTCGCCGAGCAACAGTAGCCTCAGCTTGCAGTGACTATCAGGGTTTTATAGCCCGCGGCCTCCATTGCCGCTGCAACTTCATCCTGTGTATCGGGGCAAAGCGCGATGATGGAACCGCCGCCGCCACCGCCGGTCAGTTTTGCCCCCAGAGCGCCGTTTGCGCGTGCGATGTGAACCAGCTCTTCCAGTTCTGGGGTGGAGAGCTGTAGCGCGTTGAGATACCCATGGCACAGGTTCATCAGCTCGCCGAGTTCCCGGAAGTGGCCGTCTCTGACTGCGTCCACGGCGGCGGTGGTGAGCGCGGCGATCTGATCGAAGATGCCATCGTAGCGAGTCTGATGGGTTTCCCAGGCGTGGCGCACCCGGGCAACTGTGTTGGCCGTCAGGCTCTCGCGTCCGGTAATTCCGACCACCAATGGAACGGGTTCGCCCAACTGCAGGGAGTCGAAGCGGGCCTTAGCCTCACCGCTGGAATCATCCTGCGTGGAAATTCGCTGATAGAGCAATGGGGTGCCATAAGTTGCGATGGTGTTGTCAATTCCTGACGGCGTCCCATGAGCGGCTTTTTCACATTCGTATGCCAGCCGGTTGATCTTCTCGCTACTCAGATTCAATTCGAATGCGTGGTCCACGGCTCGGATGATGGCAACCGCCAGCGCGGATGAACCACCCAGGCCCATGGCTCGCGGCACGTGTGGAATGACTTCGATGGTCATGCTCTCGGTGTCGAGCGAGAGCTGCTCGAGAATGTGGAACAGGATGCCACTCAACCCCTGACCGGCGGTAGACTTGACCTTCTGTTCCAGGCCCCAGCGGGGAATGACCAGGTCTATGCCGTTGCCACCCTTGCGCACCAGAGCCTCCACGGCCAACGGAATTGGCAAGGCAATGGCCGGGCGGCCATAGACCACCGCATGTTCGCCGAGCAGAATGATCTTGCCACAGGCGGAGCTGCGCTCACCATGTTCCGGCACGACAGAATTGCGAGCCAGATTCCTGGCGATCTCCTGCGCCTTCCAGACTTTGATATCGCCGGATTCGATCAGAGCTTCAACAACCGAGTCGAAGAGGTCCTCGGCGACATTTGCGGTGCTCGCAACGCTGCGGGCGTGCAATGTCATGTGTCCCTGCTGAATACCGTCGGTGGAGAGTGCCCGCAAAGCGGCGAAGTTCTGTGCCAGTCCCACCGTCGCCATGATGCCAGCGAGCTCGGTTGCCGAAGGAGAGCCGAGCAGTCGATGGTTGATACGAACGCTCGGGTTGGTTTCCAGGCTGCCGCCGACCGTACCCACCTTCAGGGGGATTTCGATCTCACCGACCAGATCGCCGCTTTCGTCGGCATACCAGCGGGTGAGGGAGCGATATTGACCGTCGCGTGAAGCATACGCATGTGCGGCCGCCTCGATGGCGCGCCAGTCGTTACCTGTGGCGATGGCAATCGCGTCGACGCCATTCATGACCCCTTTGTTGTGGGTGGTGGCGCGATAAGGGTCCACGATGGCCAGGTCTGTGGCGAGAATGATGCCATCACGAACTTCTTCGCCGGTGAAGCCTTTCCCTTCCAGGTTTTTGCACGGGATAGATACCCTGGCTTTGGCGATTGCCCGGTCGGTGAGGTTCGAGAGGATTCGCAGAAACACTTTGCCGCCGGTGATGGTTTCGACAAGCGAGGCCACACCCTCACACATGGTATTGACCAGATTGGCCCCCATGGCGTCCCGGGTATCGACCAACAGATGCAGCACAATCATATTGCGACCGTCTGTGGGTGCTCGATGATGGAACACCTCGATATCGAGTGCGCCGCCACCTCGTGCCACCATCTTCGGGTGCAGGCTGTTTGCCAACGCCAGTATTTCCTCCCGTTGATCGAGCAATTGCGCGCGTGCAAGCTCCGGATCGCCAATGTTCACCGCCTGTACCTGACCAATCAGAATAGGATCGGTGCTGGAGGCGCTGAAACCTCCGCTGAGGCGGGCCATTCTCGCTGCGCCGGACAGTCCGGCCACAATGGAGGGTTCCTCGACCACCAGCGGGACGATGTAGTCGTTGCCGTTGACCAGAAAATTGAGCCCCAGGCCCATGGGCAGACCGAAAACACCGACGACGTTTTCGATCATTTTGTCGGCTATCGGCAGACGCAGTGTATGATCCGAAGTGGCGAGGGAGCGGACGTCTTCCGCGCTCAGGATGCCACGTTCACGAAGCGCGGTGATGCGTTCGAGAACGGTCATCCTGAAAAAGCTGGGGATTCTCGAGCCACTAGTCGCGAATTCGGTGGATGCCATTGCCAGCAATCTCCAAGGTCAGAATCTGAAATTTCCTTTTAGCCGCAGCCGCGACGAGGTGATTCAGCGATGCCGCATCGTCACTTACGGCGATACCGATGTCACCTCCACCTGCGCCGCACGGTTTGTAGACCACTTGAGCCTGTTTGGCAAGTTTCTCCAGTTCCCTGTGAGTCGGGTCGTAGATGCCGATTTCGGCCGAATCGTCCAGATTTTTCAGACAAGTGGTGTAGTTGGCGAATGCCGCCAGGTCCGGTTTTTTGAATAACCGCTCGCTGGCGCGACAGAGTTCGGTCAGCACAGAGGTATCCGACCGGGCCTTCCAGGTGTTGTAACGAGCCAGATGGTCGGTGGTCCGGGCTGCATGGCCGGTCCAGATGAACTGGTAGTGAAGTCCATCGGGCCAGGGGAAATTGCTGACTTCACGCCGCTCGAATCGAATCAAGCCCCCGTGATAAGCGGCGGCCACGTCCAGGCCGCTGCCTGCTGATCCTTGCAAGGCGTGGTGAGCCGCCAGAGCGCCAGGATAGGTGAAAGGAACATCCAGCAGGCTGGCGAGGGCGGCATAGGTGGCCGTGCAGATAGCAGCGCTCGAACCGATGCCGAGTTTGGTGGTGCCCTGATAGAAGTGGCTGGTGTCTGTGAGCACCTCGGCACCGGGGGGTAAGTTGTCCCAGGCCTCGTCACCCAATGCTGCCAACCCGGCGGCAACCACAGCGGCAACGTTATCGGGTTCGATGGGGTTCTCTCTGAGCGCACGGGCGGTAATTTTCTGACTGCCGGTGAGTCCGGATGCTCGAATGTGCCATCGATCGCCGCCCGGGGTAATGCGCGTCCGGGCATAGCGATTCAGAGCCATCACCAGTGCTGGTGCGCCTTCCAATACCGCGTATTCTCCCCAGATGACTGCCTTGCCGGGCGCCTCGAACTCGATCATGGATCGATGAGCTTCGCCCCATCGCCGAGGCCGGCGATGTGGGTCGAAAGCACGCCGGGGAGCTTGTTGAGCGCGGTGGCTACCGTCTCGAGA
>QIDL01000425.1 GCA_003228415.1 Gammaproteobacteria bacterium
GACGGGACCCGAAAAGTCAAAAGCCGGGCCACCCTGTCTGACGTCGGCTGTCGCTAGATTCTGATGTCTGGCATCCGCCATCACGTCCATGGGGGTCATGGGGGAATCTTCGGGGGTAAAGGCCTTCCAGTCGAAATCCGGCGGCAGCTTTTTCTCTTCACTCATGACAACTCCTTCTTGCCCACTTTCTCGTCCGATTTCTCGTCGTGGGAGACCGAAACAATATCTCCTTGGCAGGACCGGCACAAGCCTGCCCCCTGGAGTCAGGCGACTAAACCGAGGAGCAGAAAGCCGACGGTAGCGATAGCGGCAGCCAGAAGCGCGTACGGCAGTTGTGTGCGCACATGGTCGATATGATCGATTGCCGAAGCCATCGAAGCGACCACCGTGGTATCGCTGATCGGTGAAGCGTGATCGCCGAAAATGGCTCCCGAGATCGCCGCACCAAGCAACAGAGGTATCGGCAAACCCAGTGTCGTGGCTATCGGGATGGCGATTGGAATCATGATGGCGAAGGTTCCCCAGCTCGAGCCTACCGAGAAAGCGATGAAGGCTGAAACGAGGAATATGAGGGGTGCCAGCAGGAATTCCGGTAGCGCCGCACTGGCGACACCGGCAACATATGGCCCCGTTCCCAGGAGACGGGCAACATCCCCCAAAGTCAGAGCAAGCAGCAGAATAACTGCTATCGGCAGCAGATCACCGGCACCTTTCATGAGTACACGCATCAGTTCATGCACGGAATTTCCGCCATTGCCGAGCAACATGGCCCAGGCAAAAACTATCGCAGCGCTTACCGACCACAAGATTGCCGTTGAGCCCGATCCCTGAATCAGATCGCCTTCACCAGTGACATACAGCCCAACGGGCATTGTCAGGATCATCACCAGGATAGGCAGCACCATGTATCTGGCGGACGGAACGTCCTCGGGGCGTTCACCTTCCGGTGTCTGCTCTGCCGACGCGTCAACCAGCGGTGTGGAGTCTGGCCACAATACTTCACCACCTCGTGTGCGTTCCTCCGCCGCTTTCATTGGACCGATATTGAGGTCCTTCCAGATCACGACCGCCGCCAGGATGATGGCGAGAAACGCATACAGGTTATAGGGAATCGATGCGATGAACGTACCAGTGGGGTTCTCCACACCGGTCGACGCAACCAGACCAATGATAACCGCACCCCATGCATTAAGGGGAATCATCACGCACACAGGCGCAGACGTCGCATCGATCAGATATGCCAGCTTCTCTCGTGAAACCCGGTAACGGTCAAACAACGGCCTGCTGACCGAGCCCGCAACGAGAAGGGTAATGTTTGATTCGATAAAAATAACGATACCGACGAACCAGGCGAGTATCTGCGCACGCACGCCCGTATGAACCCAGCGACGGGTCTCGAGGAAGTGGACGAATCCTCTGACACCGCCCGAGTATTCGATCGTCGCGATGAGTGAGCCGATGAGCAATGTGAAAATCAGAACACGGGTGTCGTCCGGATCAGAAAAAACGTTGATCAGACCGTCGAGGCTTTTCGCGACACCCGTTAGCGGGTTGAATCCGCTCAGCAGGGTGAAGCCCATCCAGATACCGGCAAATAGCGACAGGATCACCTGTTTGCTCCAGATCGCCAGGATGATGGCAATGATCGGGGGCAGAATGGAGTACCAGCTCGGATCGGTCATGATTAATTCTTCTTGTTGTGGGGATAGAATCCGCTTGGTCGTCGGGAGTGTGGACTATTCCAGGATCTTTTTGAGGCTGATGTCAATGCCGTCGCTAGTTCTTCGGAACGAACACCACGCGATATCTGCTGCTCTGTCCGATATAACGGGGTCTTGTTAGCCTATAGCGAATCGTTCCTTTGCTGCAGAGATCTACCGCAGTACCTTGATTTCCCAGAATACGATCAGGATCGAGAAGATGCCTCAGGGCAACGCGTCACCGGAACCCGTCTTCACCGATGTCCGACATCTGGAAAACTGGAACAAGCGGCTGGCTCAACTCGACGCCAGCGGCCGGGTTCGCTGCGCGGTCGAATGCCTCCCCGGGCACCACGTTCTAACTTCGTCATTCGGCGCTCAGGCAGCCGTGAGCCTGCACCTGCTCACACGTCAGCTACCCGATATTCCTGTGATCCTGCTCGATACCGGTTACCTGTTTCCCGAAACATACAAATTCGTTGACGAACTGACAACCCGCCTCGGGCTCAATCTCAAGGTTTACCGCAATACCATGAGCCCAGCCTGGCAGGAGGCTCGCTTCGGTCAACGCTGGAATCAGGGTGTTGCGGGCATCGAGTTGTACAACGAGGACAACAAGATCGAGCCCATGCGTCGAGCTATGTCAGAACTACAGGTAGGTACCTGGTTCAGCGGCTTGCGCCGGAATCAGGCGGAGTCTCGGCAGAACACCCCCTTCCTGCAGTATTCCGGCGGTTATTTCAAGGTCTGCCCCATTGCAGACTGGACGGACAGGGATGTTTACGACTATCTGAGCACCCACGATCTGCCCTACCATCCGTTATGGCATGAGGGTTATATCTCGATAGGCGATACTCATACCACCTTGCCTGTTGGCGAAGCTGCAGATGAACAATCCACCCGCTTTTTTGGACTCAAGCGTGAATGCGGGCTCCACGAAGCTGACTTTTCTACAGGCACTTCTTCAACTCCGCGGGCGCTTTAGATCCGCTATGGGCGGCCGCTTTGTGGGCGGGCGCTTATCGACTCGAGTTCCTGTTGTCGGGTTTCTGGAAACAGGAACAACATCAATCCGGCAAACACGGTTGCAACAGAAATAGTCGGGATGAGCACGCTCAAGTCGCCCGACCGTTGCTGCAACAGACCGAGAATAAATAGCCCCAGTGCCGCACCGAGGGTTTCCATCAGCACCAGCACACCGGTGGACGTGCCACGATGGGAGGTGGGGAAAAGTTCAGAAGACAGTGCTCGAATGATGACATTGCCACCCATCATGATGAATACCAACAATCCCCACAAGATCGGTAGCGACCATCCAGGCCCGTTGTAGAAAAGCCAGGCGCCCAGCGGGAATACCGCGAGGAAAGCAAACCCCACCACACGCCGGCCAACGCGATCGGCCATGCGGCCCGCGACCACGTTCCCGGCGATACCCACGGCACCCGCCGCGATCACCATCAACGACAGCTCATAGGCTTCCCAGCCGTGATATTCGAGCACGAAGTAGCCGGTAAAACTCACCACCACGATGTGCCCCAGTGATGCTGTAGAAGCCAGCACCGCCATGCCAGCGGCTCTTCTCGGGTGGGTTCTCGCAAAATCCCACAACGGGCTCCACCAGTGTGAACCAGCCTCTCCTGTCGCGGCCTGATGCGCCTTGAATCGTGATGTTTCCTCAATGCGACGCCTGAAAATCGGCAGCAGCAGCAACGGCACGACGCCGAACGCATAGAGTGACCGCCAACCGTACGGCAGCGAATCGATCGCACCAAATACCGCCGCTCCCATTCCATGCCCGATCGCACTCACCGCGGCAAGCATGCCGATACCCCACCCCCTGGCTGATGCCGGTAACTCTTCGGCGACGATGACCACCGCGACAGCCGAAGCGGTCAACACAAATGTTCGCGTAATCATCTGACAGGCGACAAACTGGACAGCCGTTTGCGAGAAAGCGGTCAGGATTGTGCCGACACTCATTCCGATCAGAGAAACCAGGAACAAGCGCCGCCTGCCCATCCGATCGACGAAGGGAATGACCAGAAATGCCGGCAGTGCGCCCAACCGGATCATCATCTGAAAGTAACCGAGATCCGATTCGAGAATGCCCAGATCTTCCTTGATGAATTTCAAGGCGTTTCCAAGCAACGACGTATCGTAATGCTCGAACAACAGCGCAAACGTGACGAATCCCAGTACTCGCAGTTCCCGCTGCCCGACCTCGGCCGGCACCCGTCCGAGCATGTGGGGGGGAATCCACCACGGATTGCGCCCCCAGTACCTGGGAAGCCAGCTACGCTGCTCTGTCATGTCTGTTATTGATCAGACAACCCGATTCAGCGTGTTCTGATCGGTATGATCAAAGCGCTTCCCATAGATATCCAGAACGGTGGTTTCCTCGTAGCTCATCAGATCCCCGGCTACCCTGATAGTTCGATGAAAGGAGACAGTAGTGGCGTTGTCCCGCATGAAGGGCGATTCGACTATCGGCCAGTTGGCGTCGCTCGCCGCCGCATGCACCCGAATTTCCATGGTATCACCCGTTTCAGTATGACTGCCCCCGGCCACCAGCGAGACACCGCGCGGAATGGTCAAGGTCTGCATGATCAATCCCTGCTCTGCATCCCACATCCAATATCCGGTTTCGTTGTGGAACACCCGATCGTTGGATTTGCGGCTGACCACCTGGTGATAGCGAAGCGCCGCCAGCTGTTGCGATTCGGCATTTGTCACGGTACCGATGGGCTCGAACAGAAAGGTTTCATAGTAGGGGTTGTGCTCGGTGCCATCCGGTTCAGGGGCAACGTCCATCCCTTTGACTCCGCGCCAACTGCCCACCAGAGCATCAAGGGGCCCGTAGTCGGTGGTGTCGGTATTCTGGCTCATGCTTCTCCCCTTGGCAGATACTGCAGTCTAGTCGATGAAACGCCAAGGATCGAAACGCCAAAGTTCGCCCTCATCGGCATGGCCGCCGCGTTTCTGTTCGTAACCAGCTATCCGGCTATTGCCAGCGGCTTGAAATTGGTCGATCCTTCTCTCAGCAGGGAGCAGCAGGGAGCAGCAAGGAGGAAGGCATGAGCAAAAGTGACGATCGACCACCCATGTGGATCGGTCATGTTTCAATCAGCGTACCCGATGTGAAGGCCTCAAAAGATTTTTTTATCGCGCTCGGAATGCGCGATATCGGACCGTTCGACGATTTCGCCATCCTGGAAATGCGAGCCGGCACCCACCTGATCATCCAACGGGCTTCCGATCCTGTCGAGCATGACACCGCGGTCCCTTTCGACCTGATGGTCGATGACATCGAAGCGACCCACGCACACCTCGAGAGCGCAGGCCTTCAACCCGGCAAGATCGACAGTAACCGCGTCCACAGCTACTTTGTGATCAAGGAACCCGGTGGTCACAACGTGCTGTTCAACTCTTCCCACAACACCGGACTGCCGGTGTAGTGTCCCGTCCGGTCGGTTCGTCGGGTTTCAGCGTACCCCACACGCTTTGTGGTTGCGTTGAGCGGTGACCATTCGCCAGGAATCCTTTTCAAGAGCCCGGCTGACCGATCTGCTTGCATTCGTCTCCAGCAATGCCGCCCGGCGAATGCCCGACATGGCCTATCTCATGCCTGGAGATATCTGCTGGCGCCTTCCGGGATCGGCGCCCAAGGACAACCTGGCACTGTTCTACGATGAGGCCGGTCTCGCGGGGTATGTCTGGTTCGAACCCAGCACCGGTATCGAAATCGATCTGCGCTGGAACCTCGACTACGGTCATCCTGTCACAGCAGTCATGCTCGACTGGGCGGAGGCAGCTCGACGCAAACTGGCGCCGGCCTATCCCCGCTTCGTCGATCTCGACTCCATGGATGCCTGGGCTCGGGAAATACTCGCGCCTGTAAGAAACGACGACTGCAGCGATCGATGGCTGACCGCGATTGCTTTCGAATCCGACGAGGAGCGGATCCGCTTTCTAACGGATGCCGGGTTCGAGGCGACCCGCCACTTCGCACCCCACTATAGATGGGATCTGGCTGGAGTGATCCCGGCGTCCGACCTCGAAGAACACATGAAGTTGCGTGCCGTGACCGAGAACGAAATTGACGACCGTGTTGAGCTGCACCGAGCCGCGTGGCTGGGCAGCAGCTTCGACCGGGCTCGCTACGAGCAAATTCGTGCCATGCCCGAATACCAACCGGCTCTCGACATCGTGCTCGAAACAGCGGATGGGTTCGCCAGCTACTGCATCTGCTGGGAGAATCGCGAGGCGAGCCTCGGCAGTTTCGAACCGGTCGGCACCAGTCCCGAATGGCGTGGTAAAGGCATTGGCCGCGCTGTGATCCTGGAAGGGCTCAGGCGCCTGAAGGCGCGCGGCATGCGCTATGCCCAGGTCGGTACCGCAGGGTTCAACACGCCAGCCCAGGCGCTCTACGAATCCTGCGGATTCGCTCGCGTCGATACCGCCCGCACCTATATGAAAATCGTACCCTGATGGGAGATGAGTTACTGGCCATTCAAAATGGCAGCGGCGAGCTTGTCCACGCCGACCAGGGTACATTTCCCCTGTACAGCATCACCAAGACTTATATCGCGGTCTCCATCGTCGCAATGGGTATTGATATCGAGCGGCCAATCGCTGACTGGATCGATGCTTCCTGGGTCGAAAGAGGCAGAGACATCAAAGTCCGCCATCTTCTCAACCATACCAGCGGACTTCGCGACTACGGTGCGCTCGACGAGTACGCCAAGGCGGTGACCGGCGGTGGACCGGCCTGGAGTGACAGCGAATTTGCGGATCGAACCATCCGCCTGCCCCTGCTGTTCGAACCCGGAAATGGCTGGGCATACTCTAATCCCGGTTACTGGCTGCTCGGACAGATTGCTCAGCGGGAATCGGGGCTGAGCTTCTCCGAACTGCTCAATCGCCATGTGATCGATCCGCTCGATCTTACGGATACCAGCATCGCCACCGGTCAATTCGCAGACGATCTGCCTGACTATCCTGCCGAATGGGTCTGGCATGGGTTGCTGATCGGCAGTCCGGTGGATACCGTAAAATTCATGTCATCCGCTCTGATCGATCCCCTCAGAGCGATGCCTGTACCGGTGCCCTTTCAGCATCCCCAGTGGAACGCACCGCACTACGGTCTTGGACTCATGACCGAACCGGGCCAGAGATTCGGTCACAATGGCGGCGGACCCGGCTACAGCGCCGCTTGTTACCACTTCGAAGAGACCGGGGTGACCGCCTGCCTGTTACTTCGCTCTCGCTCCGAAGACGCGGCCATGAGTCACCTACTCAGCATTGTAGCTGAGTAGGCGTATTCAGCATTATTGCTGGGTAGGCGTATTCAGCATTGTTGCCGAGATGCCCACCCAGTCCGGCTGCGGCTTGCCATGGACATTGTCAGTCTTCTTCATCGGCTGGATGACGCTGAATCGACGCCAGTCGCAACACCACCAGACTCGCATCCAGATCGCCCTCCAGCGCCCGTGCTCTGATCCTCCCGTAGATCGTCAGAAGATCATCATCTGTTACCGCCGGG
>QIDL01000167.1 GCA_003228415.1 Gammaproteobacteria bacterium
GGCAGTGTGTTCGTCGATGGTCAGAGGTTTGAGACCAGCCCCACTGATACGGATGTGTTGAAAGGCGACGAAGTGTCAGACGAGAGTGAACTCTCGGTCGGCATGATCGTGAGGGTTCGCAGTAGCTCGCAAAACGACGATGGTGAATGGATAGCTGAAAGAATCGAGTTCGATGAAGATGTCAAAGGACCGATCGACGCGATTAACGGCAACGTGCTGGTGGTGCTGGGTCAGACAGTGCAGGTCATTGACGACACGATTATCGATGATGGTCTCGTTCTTGGCGATCTCGCGGTTGGTGACATCCTGGAAGTCAGCGGCTATCGCACCGTGGATGATGAGATCGAGGCATCTTACCTCGAGCGCAAATTGCCTGCGGACGTGGGCGATTACGAAGTTCTGGGTCAGATTCGCGAGTTGGATACGGTCAATGAGCAATTCAAAATCGGTGGCTTGACGGTGAACTATGGCCTGGCCGAACTCGATGATCTGGATGCCGGGCTGGCCAACGGGCTGCTGGTTGAAGTCGAAGACGACAACAAGGCATATATGGCAGGCGATCTCGTACTCGACGCGACCAAGGTAGAAGGTGAAGACCGCTTCGAGTTCGAAGACGAAGACGACAGCGAGATGGACGATGACGACAGCGATTCGGGCGAAGATGACAGCGATTCCGGCGAAGATGAGTTCGAAATCGAGGGAGTGATCACCGAGATATTGAGTAGCACGGTCTTCATGCTCGGCGAAATTCAAGTCACCCACGATAGCACTACGGAATTCTCGGATGGCACCGCGGATGACCTGATGCTCGGGACACGTGTCGAGGTTAAAGGTGATCTGAGTGGTTCGAATATGGTGGCCCATGAGATCGAATTCAAATCCAAAGAAGCGGAAATCTCCGGATTGCTCAATTCCGTGGATGCAGACAATGATCAGCTCACGGTAATGGGCATACTCGTACAGCTCGCTGACGGGGCTGAACTGCAGGATTCGTTGAACGGCGTCGATCCTTTCACGCTGTCTGATCTGGTAGAGGGTGATTTTGTAGAGGTCGAAGGCACAGAGGTAGACAACGTGCTGCTGGCGGGAAAGCTGGAACGCAAAGAATCTGAGGATGAGTCCGAACTCAAAGGTATGGTGGACGCATTCGATGGAACTGCGAAAACCGTCACCTTGTTCGATGAGCTGATCACGACAGACGACCAGACCGAGTACAAAGTTGACGATTCTTCGATTAGCGCGGAAGACTTCTTTGCCAGGCTCAACGCTGGACAGTCTGTGGTAGAAGCCGAGTGGGATGGCGCTGTCGCTGACACACTGCTTCCGGTCACGGAGCTGAGTCTGAAAGACTGATCGGGTCTTCCATGAAGAAGGAACCATGTCGATAGAACGCAAACTCCTGGATGCAGCACGGCGGATCTTGTATCCGCTCGTGCGCATCCTGTTGCGTAACGGCATACCTTCCGATGCCCTGACAGAGATGGTTCGGCAGACCTATGTGGATGTAGCGGAAGCCGAGTTCGCCATTGATGGAAAACGCCAGACCGCTGCACGTATCTCGGTGATTACGGGTTTGAATCGCAAAGAGGTTGCGCGCCTTCGGAGCACTGATTCGCTATCCAGGGATGATGCAGTGCGCTGGAATCGCGCAGCCACGGTGTTGGGAGCGTGGCTGCGAGACGCTGCTTTTCTGGATCGTAAAGGTGATCCGCTGGATCTGCCTTTCGAAGATGGTGAGCCTTCGTTCACCGTGCTGGTGAAGAAACACAGCGGTGATATGCAGCCGCGGGCCATTGCCGATGAGTTGCTGCGGGTCGGTGCTGTCGAAGAGGTAGATGGTAAACTCCGGATGACCACTCGCGGCTACGTTCCGGCGGGCGATCCGGACAGTGTGGCCGAGATTCTCGGCATCGATACGGCGGAGTTCATCGAGACCATAGACCACAACATGCATGCCGGTGCAGACGACAAGCTATTCCAACTGAAAGTGCTTTCGGACAACGTACCTGTCAGGTATATGGATGAATTTAATGCCTACTCACGGCGTTTGTCCCGGCCCGTTCTGGAAGAGTTGAACCGATGGTTGGCCGAGCGGGACCTGCAGAGAGACTGGTCCGGGGAAGATGATAGGGCGGTACTGGGGCTGGGTATTTATCAGATTAATCGGCCAGCGGAACGGCCCGCGGCCAATGAGCCGGATGAGGATTCGGAAGAATCCAGGGAATGACCATGAAATATCGAAGTAGCGTGGCTCTGTTGGTATTGGCGCTTACTGCCTGTGGCGGTGGCGGCAGCACCACTGTGGTTGGCACAACCGGTGGCGGAAGCGGTGTCGTGGGTGGTGGCACGACCGGCGGTGGCACGACGGGTGGTGGTACGACGGGCGGCAGCGGTGGAGGTACACCGGCAAACTCCCCGTTTACTTTCGATACCGGCATTGGCGGCAGCGGCGGATTGATCGGTGATATAGATGGATTCGGTAGCATCTTCGTGAATGATCTGGAGATGGATACCACCGACGCGGACTTCTTCATCGAAGGTGAACCGGGCTCGGAATCGGATCTCGAGGTAGGTCATTACGTCGTCGTGGTGGGCGATCTTGGCAGCCTGGATGCGGATGAAGTTTACTACCGTTCCAATCTCAAGGGCCCGGTTTCGGCGCCGCCATTGGAAATTGATCCGTTGACTGGTCGCTATGAACTCACTGTCATGGGGCAGAAGGTATTGACCGTTGCCTCTACCCGCTTCAACGGCATTCTGGTGGGGCACATCGTCGAGGGTGATGAACTCGAAGTCAGCGGCGCGATCGACAGCACTGGCCAGGTGATTGCGACCTACATCGAACTCGAGAACATGCTCTCTGAGTACAAGGCCGTCGGGTTCGTCGCAAGTCTCGACACGGGGGCCATGACGTTCGATCTGGGCGGCCTCGCGGTCGACTACTCGTCGGCTGCGTTGTCAGAGTTCGAAGGTGCAAGCGTTGCCGAAGGTCAACTCGTGGAAGTCCGTGTGGCCCCGGCCGATTTCACATCGCCGCCCGCTTCGGCGCTCGTTGCCGAGTTGGAACTGCTTCCTGAGCCGGTGATCGGAGAAGGGGCCGAGGTGGAGGTTGAGGGCTACATCAACGGCTTCGTCTCCGCGACCGAATTCTCTGTGAATGGGATAGCGGTGACCACCAATGGCAGCACGTTGTACGAAAATGGTGGTGTCACCTCCCTTGGATCCGATGTCAAAGTTGAAGTGGAAGGAATTGCCAATGCGTCGGGCGTGATCGTGGCTGACGAGATTGAGTTCAAAACGGACAACGCCATCCGGGTGGAAGGACAGGTCACCGCGGTGAGTGTGGTCACAGCCAATTCCGGTACTGTCAGCACAGCACAGGGCGTCACGTTTGAAATCCGTGCCAGCACGGAGTTTGAAGACGACACCAGCGGCGGTGGGGTAGATCCTTTCACACTGAACGATCTCATGGTGGGAGACCGCATCGGCGTACGCGGCATCCTCGATGGAACTACCGTGGTGGCAGTGGAACTGGAGCGGGAAGATGCCAATACCAGCGCGTTGTTGCGAGGGCCGTTGACCGAGGTACCCGACCCTGCAACCAATACTGTGGAGATTCTTGGTAACACCTTGAATGAGCAGAGTGGCATAACCGAGTATCAGGATGTCGATGAGAACACGGTGACCCGCACTCAGTTTTACAACCTCCTCCAGGTCGATGTGCCTCTGAAAGCGGAATGGGATGACTTCAGCAGTCTTTCAGACACAGTTGACAGTCTGAGTCTCGAAGAAGACGACTAGAGCGAATTACAACTTCAGACTCAGGTGCAACTGGTCATGGTTCAGGCCGGCTGACGAAGTTTTCCGGTTGACGGTGAATGCACTGATCGTCGGGCTTTCGCGGCTAATAACTGGATGCTTCTTTGCGGGCAGCGAGTTCGCAAAGGGTGGTGACGATGAGTTTTCGCTCCGCCTCCTTGACCCGCTCTTCCAGAGACTCCTCGTTGTCGTTGGCTCTGACAGGCACCCGCGCCTGGGCCAGTATCGGACCGGTATCGTAGTCGGCGTCCACCAGATGCACGGTCGCACCGGTTTCGGAATCTCCTGCCCGAAGCACCGCAGCGTGAACTTTGCGACCAAAAAACCCCTGCCCGCCGTACCTCGGTAACAGCGCCGGGTGAGTGTTCAGAATGTGATTTCGATAGCGGTCGAGGGTTTTCGGACCGAGCTTTTTCATATAGCCCGTGAGCAGCACCCAGTGCGCGCCGGATTCGACCAGCGCCGCTTCGATAGCGCCATCGAGCACGTCCTCGCCGGGATGCGTTTTGAGGCTCAGGTGCACGGTGTCGATACCGTGAGTATGAGCACGCTTCAAGGCTCCCGACTGACTGTTGTTGCTGACAACGAGGCTGATCTCGGCGGGTAGCACACCACTTTCGCTGGCATCGATCACCGCCTGCAGGATCGAGCCACCGTGAGAGGCGAGGGCGGCGATGCGCATCATTCGGCGATCCTGAATATGGCTGTATGAAAAATTTCCGTGGTAAGCACCTCGAGCCTGGTATAGGTGACATAGAGACGCAGGAACTGATGGCCTTTCTTCTCCCATTTCTCCAGCGGTACAGCATTCACAGCCAGCGAATCACCCACCCGTACCAGTTCCCGAAATCGTATCTCGGAGCCGGCATGGATCCAGGCCGGCATGAGGTACTCACGAGTGAGCGTCTGATTCGCCACCGATAAAAGCCAGTGTGGATGCGCCACATGCCGATACACGGGCAGCTCATCGGAGATCTGCTCGGCATAGATCCGATTCTTGTCGGTAACCACCTGGAAGTGCCACTCAGGGAAAGGCTCGCCTTCGGTGATCGTATCCCAGCCCATTTCGACCCGGTCGGTGGCTCTGGTTGGTGCATCGAATACCGACGTATCTTCCGGATCGGGCAGCACCTCCGGTAAGGTAGAGCGGATTTCTGCCAGCAGCGAACCGTTCTGATCATGGCCCTGCGTCAGGTAGCCGCCGTCGTCGTTCTCTTCGAGCGTGACGGTGATCCGGTCGCCGTGGTAGGCAGGCTTGAAAAATCGAGTCTGATTGAGTGATCTGGTCAGCCAGGTTTCACCAAAACGCTCCACCAGTGGATGAGACAAGTGTCCGAATACAGCCACACCCGGCACCAGCGCACCCTTGAACCCATATTTCCGGGCGATCTCGTCGCTGTGAATCTTGTTATCGTGTGCCTCGGAGAAGTTCCGGGCCTCGACTTCGTAGATACTCATTCCCACCATCATACGATTGCTACATGAGTATTCTGACGGATCGGTGGATAATGGAAAGCCCGTATTCCTACTGAGTAACCAGGGCCGGATATCGTGTTTGAAGAGCGATTGATCATTGTCAGCGGCAAAGGCGGTGTCGGTAAGACATCCATAGCCGCTGCTATTGCGCGCCATTGCGCGCAATTTCGATCCACCGTATTGGTGACCTTCGACAGCCAGAATGAACGCCATCCGTTCCTCGATGTGCCGCTCGGCTATCAGCCGGTGGTGGCAGCGCCAGGGCTTTCGGTGTTGCGGGTGGATGCTTTGGCGGCGATCCGAGAGTACGTTCGCCGCAAAATGCCCTTCTCCGGCCTTTATGACGCAGTTCTAAAAAGCCGGATGTTCCGAGATTTCGCCGAAGCCTCACCGGGCTTCGAGGAGCTCATGTGTCTCGGTAAGCTCAACGATCTGGCGACGGCCTCGAAGTTTGAGCAGGTAGTACTTGATGCGCCATCAACGGGTCATCTCAAAACGCTGATCGATGTTCCGAAGGCAACCTTGGAAGCAGTGAGGGTTGGACCGCTCAATCACAATGCTCGCAGGATTCAGGACCTGTTGCTCGACCCGGAGCGCACCAGAGTCGTATTGGCAGCGTTGCCCGAAGAGATGGCGGTGACGGAAGCCCTGGAGCTGCGGAATTTTTGTCGGGACAGGCGGATGAACGTTGGCCCGGTTATCCTCAATCAGTGGGTTCCAGATCGGTTTGCCGTCGAAGAGATCGAGAATCTGCGCAATCTGGAAAACCCCACCGACGCCCTCCGCGCTGCCATAGACTGCTCGGTCGCGGAGTTCGAACTGGCGCAAAGCCAACGTCACGCAGCGGCCATGCTGAGTGCAGCGGGCGTTGACTACTGGCGGCTCAAACGTTGCGTTAATCATCAACCCCAGGCTCTGATCGCTCAGCTCACCAACGATATCGAAAAAATAGTGTTTCCCCCTCATGACTGATGTTGAGCAAGATATCGAGACTGAGGTCATGGACCTCAGAGCCCTGGTTCGAGAACGACGGGTGATCGTCTGCTGCGGTTCGGGTGGGGTAGGTAAGACGACCAGTGCGGCCGCACTGGGCGTGCTCGCAGCGATAGAAGGGCGCAGCGTGGTGGTGATGACCATCGACCCTGCCAAGCGTCTCGCCCAGGCCATGGGTCTGGATGGACTCGACAATGACCCGCAGCCTGTAGCACTCGATGCACCGGGCAAGCTCTCGGCCATGATGCTCGACACTAAGCGCACCTTCGATAGGATGGTGGAAACCTACGCCCCGGACGAACGGATCCGGGAGACCATATTTGCCAATCAGTACTATCAGCAACTCTCCACGACCCTCGGCGGTTCGCGGGAGCTCATTGCCATGGAGCGGGTACTGGAAATTCTGACCACCGGTGACCACGATCTGCTGATCGTAGATACGCCACCCGCGCAACATGCCCTGGACTTTCTCGATGCGCCAAAGCGATTGATCGATCTTCTGGACGGCTCTTTCACCCAGGCGCTGATTGCGCCCTATGGCGTGGCAGCACGCACCCAGTTCAATTTCTTTCGCCAGTCTTCGGCATTGACGTTGAAGTTCCTGGAACGCCTCAGCGGGTTCGAAATGCTGGCCGATCTTTCCAGCTTTTTGCTGGCGTTTTCGAGCATGTTCGATGGCTTAAAGGAGCGTTCCCGTAAGGTCATGTCGCTGATGTCCGAGCCCACCACTGCCTTCCTGCTGGTCTGCGCACCTGAGGCCGTGAGTCTGAGACAAGCCATACAGTTTGCCGACCGTCTTTCGCGAGAATCCATGGATATCGCTGGTTTGCTGGTCAATCGCATGCATCTACCCGTCCCTGAAGGTGAGATGACATCCGAGGAGTTGGCTCTGCTGGATGGGCTGGCTTCTGCGGATGCCGAGCCACTCTCTGAGCG
>QIDL01000440.1 GCA_003228415.1 Gammaproteobacteria bacterium
GCAGTCTGGCCAGATACCACTTGCGGTAATCGGCGCCGACTTCTGCTTTGGTTTCATCCGGTTCCAGGCGGGTGTAGCGCAGAAACAGGGTCTGGGGAAATGTCAGGGTTGCATCGCTGTGGTAGAGCCAGTTGAGGTAGTTGCCATACTCCGGATGGCCCGGCTTCACCCCGAACTCGAAGCGCTCATACTTTTCCACGAGGTAGTGACAGATTCCGGTGGATTCGGTCATATGCGCCTCGCCGTCGACAAAGTAGGGCACTGTGCCCAGCATGTTGACGTCCAGATAGCCTTCATGAAGAAAGCGTGGCGGAAACGGCATGACTTCGAGTTCGTAGTCGAGGCCCATTTCTTCCAGGGCCCAGAGTGCACGCAGCGAGCGAGCGTTATTGCAGTGCCAGAGTTTCATGATTGGGGTCCTCGTATTGCGCTTGTGTCTCTTGTGTCGCTTATGGATGAAGAGGCTTGCCGTTCCAGTTCGGGGGCGACGAGATCGAGCCAGCGCTCCAGTACCCGTCGTTGGCAGGCCTTGCTCAATCCATACTGTTCCTCAATCAGCAGACCGCGCATGAGGCAGCGATTGGCGGTCATGAGCAGCATCAGGTCGTCGCGGTCCGTTGTGGCCAGATCTCCGTAGAACGACAAAAAATGCTCATCGATTTCGTTGATGGACGCTTTGAGTTCCCCTGCAATCCGCTTGTGCAGTACCTTGTCGGTGCGCGAAGCAATCAGTATCTCCAACAGCGCCAGGTAGGCACTGGTATTGGTCAGCCGATCCCAGATGTTCAGCAGCCGATCGCGGATATCTCGATTGCTGGCGGCACCTCGAACCTGATCCGCATGGCGCAGCGGTTTCGCCAGCAGGTAAGCGGCGGTATTGGCCATGAGGTCTTCTTTGGAAGGAAAATGATGCTGCAGCGCACCCTTGGAAACGCCTGCCTGATCGACCACGCGATTGATGGACGTCTCTGCGTAACCGCTCTGGGCCAGGCAGGTGACCGTGGCCTTACAGATCGTCGCCCGGGCGCGCTCGGTCTTCTGCTCCTGCTTCCCCAGCGCCTGATTCATAGCGGCAAGGGTATCCTGTTGGCTGGACAAAAACCATACGAACGTATTGTTTTGATCGGGGGTAGTGGGTAGTCTACTCGTGCGACGGCAAATATTTTGGGGGCTCATATGAGCGAAGCAAGCGCGGAAGTACTGCGGGTTGCCAATTGCAGCGGATTCTATGGCGACAAGTTGTCCGCCGCCCGGGAGATGGTGGAAGGTGGACCGATTGATGTGCTGACCGGCGACTACCTGGCCGAGTTGACCATGGCCATTCTCTATAACCAGCAGCAGAAACGCGGCGGTAACGCGGGTTATGTCGGTACTTTCTTGAAGCAGGTGAAGGAAGTCATCACACCCTGCATGGAGAAGGGCATCAAGATTGTCTCCAATGCGGGCGGCTTGAACCCGGCAGGTATGGCGGAAGATCTGGAAGCCATGTTCGCGGAGCTGGGCGTGAGCGCCAAGGTGGCCTATATCGACGGCGATGATCTGGCGCCGCGTCTCGAGGATCTTCAGAACGCGGGAGAAGCCTTCGTCAATCTGGATCGAGGCGGCGCTTTGAGCGACTCGGGCCACAAGGTGTTGACCGCCAATGCTTATCTCGGTGCCTGGGGTATCAAGGAAGCCCTTGCTCGCGGCGCCGACATCGTGATCTGCCCGCGAGTCACCGATGCTGCGGTTGTCATCGGACCGGCAGCGTGGAAGTTCAACTGGCAGCGCAGCGATTTCGATTCGCTGGCCGGCGCGTTGACGGCGGGACACATCATCGAGTGCGGCTGTCAGGCTTGCGGAGGTAATTACTCGTTCTTTCAGGAAGTGCCCAGCTTCCGTAACGTCGGCTATCCCATTGCCGAGATCGAGGCGGACGGCAGCTTCACCATCACCAAACACCCGGGGACCGGTGGCCTGGTCTCGGTGGGCACGGTGACCGCACAACTGCTTTACGAGATTTCGACCCCCGCCTACCTGAATCCCGATGTGATCGCCCACTTCGATTCGCTCTCCATCGAGCAAACGGGCGATGACCGGGTGCGGGTCAGCGGTGTGCGCGGGTCCAACCCGCCGCCGACCCACAAGGTCTGTATCAACACCTCCGCCGGCTTCAAGAACGGCACTGAAATACTGCTCACCGGTCTCGATATCGAGGAAAAGGCGGAAGTATTCATGGATACGCTGTTTGCCTCCGTGGGTGGCCGCGAACAGTTCGACAAGGTGGAGACCCAGCTGATCCGCACCGACAAAGCGGATGCCAGGCAGAACGAAGAAGCCCAGGCGAGCTTGAGAATTCACGTACATTCGACAGATCCCAATCTGGTCGGCAGGCTGTTCTCGGTCAAGATCGTCGAACTGGCGCTGGCCAACTATCCCGGCTTCAGTGGTCGTGGGATGACGGGCGCCGGTGGCCCGGTGATTGCGTACTGGCCGGCACTGGTAGACAGCAAACACATTGTCGAGCGGGTTCACTGTGACAGTGAAGTGGTGGACGTGCTCCCCACCCAGCAGCTGGACATCGATGAGATCTACTACCAGCAGACCCCGCTGACGCTACCGGCGATACCCGGCGGCAGCGCCAGACAGATACCCCTGGGTCGTCTTTTTGGCACTCGATCCGGAGACAAGGGCGGCTGCGCCAACGTCGGAGTCTGGGGTAAAACGGATACCGCCTACGCTTTCCTCCAGCAGTTTCTGACGGTAGAGCGGTTGCAAGCGCTGTTGCCCGATCTGGCAACCTTTGAGATCGATCGCTACGAACTACCGAATCTCAAAGCGCTCAACTTCTACATCCACGGAATTCTGGGTGAGGGGGTGTCGGCCAACAATCGCCTCGATGGTCAGGCCAAGTCCCTGGGTGAATATCTGCGTTCGCGGACGGTTGAGGTTCCGGGGGATCTGGCGCGTGAAGTGGGTTTGTAATCTTCTTGAGTTTGAAGTTGATGAGGTGAATGGATGAGCGAACTGGACGAATTCAGATCGGAGGTTCAAGCCTGGCTGACCGAGAACCGGCCGCCGGAACCGGACTTTCTGATGCCGGAGACCTTCATGGAGGTGGGTACCGACGCCCAGTTCCAGCTGCTGCGCGATTGGCAGCAGCGGATCTACGAGGCCGGCTACCTGGGCATGGCCTGGCCGAAAGAATATGGCGGTGGTGGTCAGCCTCAGATCATGCAGGATATCGTCAACGCTGAAATGGCTCGCCTGAAAGTCCCCTTTGTGCCGAACACCATTGGTCTCAACTGGGCTGGGCCGCTGATCCTCGACATCGGTACCGAAGAAGAAAAGCACAAGTACATTCGCGGCATCCTCAGTGCGGAAGATATCTGGTGTCAGGGATTTTCGGAGCCGGACAATGGTTCCGACCTGGCAGCGGCCACCACCCGGGCGGTGCGTGACGGCGATGAGTACGTGCTCAACGGTTCGAAAATCTGGACCAGCCTCGGCAGCTACGCGAAATACATGATTCTGCTGGCCCGAACCAATCCCGATGCGGAGAACCGTTATGCGGGCCTGAGCTATTTTCTGGCCCCGATGGATGTGCCCGGGGTGGAAGTGCAACCCATCAAGAAACTCACCGGTGAATACGGATTTACCCAGACCTTCTTTATCGATGCGCGCGTTCCGGCTTCGTGCCTGATGGGTAACGAGGGAGAAGGCTGGCAGATCGCCATGAAGACCCTCACCTTCGAACGGGGCGCCAGTGGTGGTCAGGCCGGTGGCCTGTCCGGCAACGCGATGGGCGTTGGCGATGTGGTGGAGCTGGCTCGTCGGGTCAGTCGAGATGGGCGTCCGGCCATCGAAGATCCACTGATTCGCGATCAACTGGTGCGATTCCTGCTCGAGGAGCAGGGTGATCGACTCTGCGGTGCCCGAGCGCGAATCCCGGCGCTCACCAGTGAGCGGCCGGCGGCCATTCCCATGTCTGGAAAACTCAGAGCAACGGAACATAGACGGCGGCTGTTCCAATTCGCCGTTTCCCTGCAAGGGGCAAACGGCGCCCGGTGGGTGGGCGATGACCATGTGATCGACCGTGGACTCTGGCAGCGGTCCTATTTCAATGCATTCTCCGCCACGATCGGCGGGGGTACCAGCCAGGTACAGGCGAATATCGTCGGCGAGCGAGTGCTCGGCCTGCCGAAGGATTAGGTGTAGAGATGAGCGAAGCGTTGAAGAACACCATCACTTTCAGCGACGAACAGTCCATGCTGCTGGATACCGCCACCGAATTTTTTCGGAACAAGTCGCCTGCGGCCGTGGTTCGCGATCACATTCTGACCGAACCCGGTTACGCTGACGCACAGTGGCAGGAAATGGTTGGCCTCGGCTGGTCCGGTCTGGCGATCCCTGAATCCTGCGGTGGCAGCGATCTGGGTCTGGCGGCCGCGGTCACCATTGCCGAACCCATGGGACGTCATCTGTCCGCCACCCCCTGGTTGTCGACTCAACTGTTCGTTCAAGGGCTGTTGGCCGGCGCGGACGAAGCACTCAGCGGTCAGTATCTGCCGGCGGTGGCCGAGGGGGCGATCGCGACCGTGGCGCTGTCGGAGAGCGATGGCAACTGGGATCTCACCGGTGCTGCGCTCGAAGTCATCGAATCGAGTGCGGGATTGACTTTGAGCGGCTCCAAATCTTTCGTTCTGGATGCTGCCGCTGCCGACTACCTGCTGGTCAGTGGCAGCCACAGCGGCGCGCCGTGCCTGGTGTTGGTCCGGGCTGATGAACTGGGTGACGGAGCGATATCGAGAGAAACGGTCATAGACGAGACACGGCGCAGTTACGGTATCGAATTCTCGGACGTAGCGATTCCTGAAGGGCGCCTGATTCGGGGAGACAGCGCCACCCGGGCCCTGACAGCCATTCGAAACGCCGCGCTGCTGCTTATTTCTGCAGAGTCCGCAGGGGGCATCGCCGGTGTGCTGGATGTCATCGTCGAGTATCTGAATACCCGCACGGCGTTTGGTCGCAAGATCGGCAGCTATCAGGGGTTGAAACATCCCACGGTGGATATCCTCATCGGGCTGGAGCGTTCGCGCTCGCACGTGTACCACGCAGCCTCGTTGCTGGATGCCGGAGAAGACCCCGAGATTGCACTCCGAATGGCCAAGGCCGAGTCGAGTGATTCGTTTGCCTTTGCCGGCGATCGGGCCATTCAGTTTCATGGCGGTTTCGGGTTCACTTACGAATGCGATGCCCAGCTCTATCTGCGTAGAGCGCTCTGGGCGCAGTATGCCTTCGGGGATGCCGCGCATCATCGGCAACACCTAGCCCGGCTGCTGCTCTGAGAACGCGGCTTTCAAGGAATCATGAATGACAGATTATCCAACGCCCAATTTCTCAACGGATCTCAGCGGACAGGTGGCGCTGGTGACCGGCACCACGTCCGGACTCGGTAAGCGTTTTGCGACGGTGCTGGCAGCCTGTGGCGCCACGGTGGCGTTGACCGGCCGACGGGTCGATCGGCTCGATGCGCTTGCCCGGGAGATTCGTGCTGCAGGTGGTGAGTGTCTACCTCTGGCCCTGGACATGATGGACCGGGACAGCATTCGCAGCGTGGTGGATGAGGTAGAAAAGACTCTGGGCACCATTACCATTCTAGTGAACAACGCCGGTATTCCGGATGCGCAGTACGCGGTGAAGATGTCGGACGAACTGGTGGACGCGGTTTTCGACACCAATTTGCGAGGACCCTGGGATTTGTCCTGTGAGGTGGCTCGGCGACTGATTGCGGCCAATGTGCCTGGACGGATGGTCAATATCTCTTCGACCGGTGGTTTCAACTATGCAGGAAACGGTGCAGCACTCTATTCCATAACGAAGTCGGCCATTGTCCGCATGACCGAGACGCTTGCTGTCGAATGGTCCCGGTTCCACATCAATGTCAATGCCATCGCACCGGGCGCATTCTCTTCGGAAATGCTGGACGGCATGCTCGAACGCATGGGTGACTTTTCCAAGATGTTCCCGCGCAAGCGCATCGGCGACCCGGCACAACTCGATAGCACCCTGTTGTTTCTCGTCTCGCCTTCATCCGATGCGGTGACGGGGACCTGCATCAAGGTGGATGATGGCCAGGGGTCGCGATAACGACCCCTGGCCTTCAACCATTGGGGCGGGCTACATACCGAATCTATAGCGGATGTCGAAACCCCAGTAACGCGGGTAGAGGATCGTGCCGGTCAGCGCCCAGTTGCCGGCTTCGGTTGCGGTGCCGACACCGCGGATATTTTTCTCGTTGGTCAGGTTGTCCACGAACCCTCGGATCGACCAGTGGCGTTGCGCATCGGTCCAGATAACGGCAGCGTTAGCGCGGCTTCGGGCGGGTACCCTGTCGAGTTCTCGAGTGATCCCGTCGTCGGCAAAATCTCCTGTGTAGGAGTAGTCCGCACGCAACTGGAAGTTCCCAACGTTGGTCGGGATATCGTATGAACCCCAGATCGTAGCCTTATTCTTCGGAATTCGCTTCAGTTGATCGCCTTTGACATTGGTGACGAAGGCGTCCGAATTAGTTTCCGGCGAACCGAACAAGGATAGGGGTACATTCGGGTTGTCTGATTCCACGACGTAGTAGTCTTCGTCGTAAAAGGCATCGGTGTAACTGTAGTTGCCGCCCAGGGTAAGGCGTTCGGTGGCAAGCCACAGGGATTCCACCTCAAAGCCCCGATTGATCACGCCGTTCGCGTTCTGAACGATGTCTACACCCCGGTTGCGGACAGGATCGAACACGTTCAGGCGATCCTGGTAGTTGTCATAGGTGTACTGATAAACAGACATGTTCAGTTGCAGGGTGCCATCGAAGTGCATGCCCTTGTAACCGAACTCGATGGATTCCACCGTTTCCTTGTCATAGGTCATCGGTTTGATGTCAGCTCCGGGTACCGGCAGGCCCATGGCGTCACGACCCTGATCCCGGGCATCCGTCACTCCCAACTGATAGCCACCGGAGCGGTAGCCGGTGGTGAACGAGGCGTACATCAGGATGTCATCGGTGGGGGTCCAGTCGATATTGATCCTGTAGTTGGTGTCCGACCACTTGTCATTGTCGGCCACATTGCTACCCCAGGACAGCGGCATACCGCCCAGCCGCAGTGGAGTACTGCAGTCGCCGTTGGTAATCCCGGTAGCGTCACCGGCTGTGGCGCAGGTGGCAACCATCGAGTCTGCCGGATTGTA
>QIDL01000444.1 GCA_003228415.1 Gammaproteobacteria bacterium
GACCAGTGAGCTATTACGCTTTCTTTAAAGGGTGGCTGCTTCTAAGCCAACCTCCTGGCTGTCTGGGCCTTCCCACATCGTTTCCCACTTAACTGTGATTTAGGGACCTTAGCTGGCGGTCTGGGTTGTTTCCCTTTCGACGACGGACGTTAGCACCCGCCGTCTGTCTCCCTTGATTGCACTCATCGGTATTCGGAGTTTGCATGGGGTTGGTAAGTCGGGATGACCCCCTAGCCCAAACAGTGCTCTACCCCCGATGGTGAGACAAGAGGCACTACCTAAATAGTTTTCGAGGAGAACCAGCTATCTCCGGGCTTGATTAGCCTTTCACTCCGAGCCACAGGTCATCCCCTAATTTTTCAACATTAGTGGGTTCGGTCCTCCAGTTGATGTTACTCAACCTTCAACCTGCCCATGGCTAGATCGCCCGGTTTCGGGTCTACTCATACCGACTTTCCTTATCCGAAGACAAGGCCCCGCCTGAGGCGGGGGCGCCCTATTAAGACTCGGTTTCCCTACGGCTCCCCTAAACGGTTAACCTTGCCAGTAAAAGTAACTCGCTGACCCATTATACAAAAGGTACGCAGTCACCGGCTGTCGCGAACGACTCCGGCTCCCACTGCTTGTATGCATCTGGTTTCAGGTTCTATTTCACTCCCCTCACAGGGGTTCTTTTCACCTTTCCCTCACGGTACTGGTTCACTATCGGTCAGCTGAGAGTATTTAGCCTTGGAGGATGGTCCCCCCTCGTTTTCCAAAAGGAAAACAGTTCAGACAAGGTTTCACGTGCCCCGTCCTACTCGATTTCACGTCAATACCGTTTTCGTCTACGGGGCTATCACCCTGTATCGCGTGACTTTCCAGACACTTTGACTAACGGTAAAGATGCTTAAGGGCTAGTCCCCGTTCGCTCGTCGCTACTGAGGGAATCTCGGTTGATTTCTTTTCCTCCGGGTACTTAGATATTTCAGTTCCCCGGGTTCGCTTCTAACACCCTATGTATTCAGGTGCTGATACCACCTCCCAATAAAGGGAGAGCGGTGGGTTTCCCCATTCGGAAATCCCCGGATCAAAGTCTGTTTGCTGACTCCCCGAGGCTTATCGCAAGCTACAACGTCCTTCATCGCCTTCAGCTGCCTAGGCATCCACCAGATGCACTTAAATGCTTGACCATATAACCCAATCTGCCCTCTCCTCTTTTGCAAAGAGATTTACATAAGCTGACTGGTTACAGTCGTAACAAAATTGCCAGAAAGAACTCATGATCCGAAAAGAAGACCGAACTAATTCGTCTTCGCTCGTCACCTGAGTTTTTCCAAGACGCATCTTGAATCAATAAAATACTGCTGACTGCGGGTTGCAGCCAACAGTTACCCGCGTTGTTAATTCGACTGAAAATCTTATCGCCTGAAAACAGACCACAAGAGATCCAGGAATAACAATGCGGCTACATATCTCTGAATTTTTAAAGAGCCCGGTAACTCACTCAGCAAGTTTCCCTGCTTGGCAAGTGACCTTGGAGATCGCTTCGCAACCTCCGTGACCAGCCGATAGACCACCGACCAACCACTGTTAGAGTTCCACCTGGCCCGAGGCCAAGCGCGAAAAACCAACATCTGATGCTCCGATTCTTTCTCTACACAAAAAGAGCATTAGATGCTGGCTCTACTGACTGCCGATCCCGAACAAGTGACCAACCACCCTTCCTTCTCCACTAGAAAGTCTATTAGAAAAAGAGTTGGTGGAGCCGAGGAGGATCGAACTCCTGACCTCCTGCGTGCAAGGCAGGCGCTCTCCCAGCTGAGCTACGGCCCCCGAGGTACTCGCTACGCGGGGTACTCGCTACGCGAGTCCCTTGGCAGTTACTCCGCAACTGCGGTCACTCACGAGCCGTGCATCACTAATGGTGGGTCTGGGTGGATTTGAACCACCGACCTCACCCTTATCAGGGGTGCGCTCTAACCAACTGAGCTACAGACCCTGTTCGGATGTCTCTAACTAGATACTGAACGAACCATTCGTGTGAGCGCTTTACCTGCAGAATCAGTCCGAAAACTAAAACTGCGGGTGCGTAACTCATCGTGAGTTGGACCGATCTTGGACAGTCGCTTAGCGACCGACCTCAGGTCATAAGGTTTAAGGAGGTGATCCAGCCGCAGGTTCCCCTACGGCTACCTTGTTACGACTTCGTCCCAGTCATGAATCACACCGTGGTAACCGTTCTCCCTCCTAAGAGGGTTAAACTAGCTACTTCTGGTGCAATCCACTTCCATGACGTGACGGGCGGTGTGTACAAGGCCCGGGAACGTATTCACCGCGACATTCTGATTCGCGATTACTAGCGATTCCGACTTCAAGGAGTCGAGTTGCAGACTCCTATCCGGACTACGAGAAGCTTTCTGGGATTCGCTTACCATCGCTGGTTTGCAGCCCTCTGTACTTCCCATTGTAGCACGTTTGTAGCCCACCCCGTAAGGGCCATGATGACTTGACGTCGTCCCCACCTTCCTCCGGTTTGTCACCGGCAGTCTCCTTAGAGTTCCCGGCATTACCCGCTGGCAAATAAGGACAAGGGTTGCGCTCGTTACGGGACTTAACCCAACATCTCACGACACGAGCTGACGACAGCCATGCAGCACCTGTATCTCGGTTCCCGAAGGCACCAATCTATCTCTAGAAAGTTCCGAGTATGTCAAGGGGTGGTAAGGTTCTTCGCGTTGCATCGAATTAAACAACATGCTCCACCGCTTGTGCGGGCCCCCGTCAATTCATTTGAGTTTTAACCTTGCGGCCGTACTCCCCAGGCGGAGAACTTATCGCGTTAGCTGCGCCACTAAACCCTCAAGGGGCCCAACGGCTAGTTCTCATCGTTTACGGCGTGGACTACCAGGGTATCTAATCCTGTTTGCTCCCCACGCTTTCGCACCTCAGCGTCAGTATTGGTCCAGTCCAGGAGGCCGCCTTCGCCACCGGTATTCCTTCCTATATCTACGCATTTCACCGCTACACAGGAAATTCTACCTCCCTCTACCATACTCTAGCCTGACAGTTTGGAATGCAGTTCCCGGGTTGAGCCCAGGGCTTTCACATCCCACTTATCAAACCGCCTACGCGCGCTTTACGCCCAGTAATTCCGATTAACGTTCGCACCCTCCGTATTACCGCGGCTGCTGGCACGGAGTTAGCCGGTGCTTCTTCTGCAGTTAACGTCAAAACCGAGGAGGTATTTGCTCCCGGCCTTTCTTCGCTGCTGAAAGTGCTTTACAACCCTAAGGCCTTCTTCACACACGCGGCATCGCTGGGTCAGGCTTTCGCCCATTGCCCAAGATTCCCTACTGCTGCCTCCCGTAGGAGTCTGGACCGTGTCTCAGTTCCAGTGTGGCTGATCGTCCTCTCAGACCAGCTATGGATCGTTGCCTTGGTGAGCCTTTACCTCACCAACTAGCTAATCCAACGCAGGCTACTCCGATAGCGTGAGGTCCGAAGATCCCCCACTTTCCTCGCTAATTGCTTAGCGAGCGTATGCGGTATTAGCTCGAGTTTCCCCGAGTTGTCCCCCACTACCGGGCATATTCCTACGCGTTACTCACCCGTCCGCCACTGTACTCACACCCGAAGGTGCTTTCTCGTTCGACTTGCATGTATTAGGCGTGCCGCCAACGTTCAATCTGAGCCATGATCAAACTCTTCAGTTTAATGAAGAATCTTCTCTCTATAACTTTATATCTCTATGCCGCTACAGGAGAAGAGGCTGCGGAAATTTCTCATCCCGACCGTGAACGGTCGAGGTTCGAATACTGCTTCCACTGCCATGGAATTATCAATGTCTCACTCAATGAATTACGTGCTTCTATTTTCCTTCCAGCACGCTCGGGATCCTTCTACTTCCTACTAGAAAGTTCTACTAGAAAGAGAAAGCCCAAGGCACCGTATCGGAAATAGGGCTCGTAGATCATGGTCATCACGCTTGATAAACGTGAATCCACCAATGAATTACAAGCACCCACACGAATGGCTTGTTCAGTATTTTGAATGTTAAAGAGCGGCCATGAGGCTTCTAGCCCCTAGGCAAGGGGTGCGTATTATACGCAGGCGCTTTTGCCTGGCAAGCAGCTTTGAATATTATTTTCAAAACACGTCGAAACCCACACCAGCTCTGGCTTCAGGGGCAGTTTTTGACTACCAGATGCCAGTTTTTCTTGCCCCGGCACAGCAAATAGTACTTTTTGAAAAGCGCATCCGAAAAGTCGAGTTCCGCTTCGATGTCGCTCACCACCACGCCGTTGATTCGAATGCCATTGCCGGCCACCAGCTTGCGTGCCTGACCCCGCGACGGGGCGAGACCCGAGTCCGCAATCAGCGCCAGCAGACCGACTCTGTCCTGATCAACGGTGCTCGAATCCATACCATCGAGCTTGAGCTGAGCCAGATCCTGTTCGGTCAGGGAATCTATGCTGCCATTGAAAAGCGCGTCGCTGATTCGTCGTGCTGATTCAAGCGCCCCTTCTCCATGCAGCAGCCGGGTTACCTCGCTGGCGAGAGATTTCTGCGCCGCCCTTTCTTGCGGCGCCCCCCTGAGTTGTTCCACCACTGCCGTAATATCATCGAGCGGCAGAAAGGTGAAGATCTTCAGAAAATGGGCGACGTCCGCATCGGCGGTGTTGAGCCAGAACTGATAGAACGAGTAGGGGGAGGTTTTCTCCGGATCGAGCCAGATCGCACCGCCCGCGGTCTTTCCGAATTTGGTGCCATCGGCCTTCGTCACCAGGGGCAGGGTCAATGCGAAGGCTTCCTGCCCCAGCTTACGCCGCACCAGATCCATGCCGGAGACTATATTGCCCCACTGATCGCTGCCGCCGATCTGCACGGTACAATGGTGTCGGTCCGCCAACTCCGCGTAATCCATTCCCTGAAGCAGCATGTAGCTGAATTCCGTGTACGAGATGCCTTCACCCTCCCGGTCGAGGCGGCTCTTCACGGATTCACGCTGAATCATGGCATTTACGGAAAAATACTTGCCTATATCCCTCAGAAAGGAGACGACATCGAGATTCTCAGTCCAATCGAGATTGTTCTCGATGATCGCAGCGTTATTTCCCTCAAAACTGACCAGCCCTTCCACCTGACGCCGTATCCGCTCTACCCAGCCGGCAACGACACCCATGGGATTCAGCGATCGCTCGTCGTTCCGAAAAGACGGATCACCGATCAGGCCGGTTGCGCCGCCAAGCAACAGGATCGGACGATGGCCATGATTCTGGAAACGCTTAAGCGTCAGCAACGGCACCAGATTGCCTATGTGGAGACTGTCGGCAGTGGGATCGAATCCGCAATAGACCGTACGGGAACCGGACGCGAGATGGGCGTCCAGCGCTGCCTCGTCGGACACCTGGGCAATGAGCCCTCTTCCCCGTAACTCCTCGAGCAACGCATCAGCCAATTGACATAACCCCTGGTGTGGCGACGGGCACCATATCAAAACGGCCTCGACACTCAAGCACATAAATGATGTGTGCTGTACCACATCTGCTACCGCCCAGGGTTTTCATCGCCGAGCAAATCCCTATACTAGTCTGGCGGCGTTTTGGTTTTTCAAAAAAACGGTGTAAACGCAGGATTTAGAAGCACTTTTTACCAGAATCTTGTCGACGGAGCGCCACGGGCAGGTATTCGACGGATGCAGCGTTTTATAAAGGGATATAAAAACACATCGTGAAGTTCCCCACAGCACATCTCGTTCTGGTCAGCGTATTCTGCCTTGGCCTCGCCTCCTTTGTCGTTGCAAAGTTCTCGGAGGAAGACGAAGCAGACCGTTTCACGACCGAATCGGTGTTGCTGGCGATGCCGAAGCCGCTCCCCGCCGAACAAGCCCTCGGAACAACTGACGGCACCTACACCGAAAACGATCTCATCGGCCCGGGGCCGATTACCAGCCCCGAGCCCGTCCAGACTCTCGTGCAAAAGGTCGCCGAAGTACAGCCAGGGGACAACCTGGCCAACATCTTTCGCCATCAAGGAATCGCGGCTCGCGAACTGGCTTTGCTGCTCGAGAGCAAACCGCTGGGAGCCAGGTTGAAGCGCATCTTTCCCGGTCACAACTTCGTTTTTACGCTGAACGAAAACCACCAGCTCATCAAGCTCACCTACTCTCCCGGCCCTCTTGAAACACTCGCCTTCGAAAGAACAGGAAATGAATTCATTGGCCGAGAAGTACTCCTCGAGCCAGAAGTCACAACGGCTTACAGACACGCTACCATCGACCACAGTCTGTTCATCGCCAGCCAACGGGCTGGCCTCGATGATGCGCTGACCATGCGCCTCGCTCAGATTTTCCAGTGGGATATCGATTTCGTTCTCGACATCCGCAAGGGCGACGAATTCTACCTGCTGTTCGAGGAGCAGTATCTCGGGGACGAATTTATCGGCTACGGCGACATTATTGCCGCCGAGTTCATCAACCAGGACGACAGCTATCAGGCGGTGCGCTATTCCGACAAGAACGGAGGCCCCGGCTACTTCAATCCCGAAGGCAAAAACATGCGCAAAGCGTTCCTGCGAGCGCCGGTAGAGTTCTCCAGGATCAGCTCGAATTTCAATCTGCGTCGCAAACACCCTCTATACAAGCGCACGATGCCCCACCGGGGCATCGACTACGCGGCGCCATCCGGAACACCGATTCTTGCGTCCGGAGACGGAAGGATCCAGAGCGCTTCCAGAAACAGTGCCAATGGTAACTTCGTGGTCCTGCAGCATGGCGAGCAATTTGTTACCAAGTACCTGCACCTGTCGAAATTCGCGCGCGGGGTTCGCAAGGGCAGCCGGGTAGTACAAGGTCAGACAATCGGTTACGTTGGCTCAACCGGCTTGGCGACCGGCCCACATCTGCACTACGAATTTCTCGTGAATGGCGTACACAGAAATCCGCGAACGGTAAAACTACCGGACGCAGAGCCCGTATTGGGTCAGGAACTGAAACAATTCGCCGCTGCGACCACCTCCTATTTCACGTTGCTGGAAAACTACAAGCAACAGATTCAGCTCGCCTCCGCACGATGAAGCAGGCCCGGTGATTCAGGCGCCGTCAGCGTCCCCCTACTATCTCGGCACAATCACTGGCACCAGCGTGGACGGCCTGGACCTCGCTCTGCTCGACCTGACCAAGGCGGTCACCATCGTGGCCTGCAGCACAGAACCGTTCCCGTTAGAACTGCGTCGAAGTCTCCTGCGGGCTGGCCAGCCTGGCGATGACAACCTCGATGAACTCGGACAACTCGACGTGGTGCTCGGTACCTTCATCGGCGAGGCAATCAATCGATTCCTGCGCAACCAGAATCTAAACGCCATCGACATTGCCGCCATCGGATCGCACGGCCAGACGGTTCGGCATCGACCGGACGTGCGACACCCCTTTACATGGCAGATCGGTGATCCAAATCGGATCGCCGAAATTACCGGGATCACCACAGTCGCCGATTTCCGCCGTCGTGACATGGCCGCGGGTGGACAGGGCGCACCTCTCGTTCCCCGATTTCACGAGGCGCTATTCAGAACGCCAGAGGAATCCAGAGTGATCGTCAATATCGGTGGTATCAGTAACCTCACGAGACTTTCCGCCGATATGGATGACCCGGTAGCGGGTTTCGATTCAGGAGTCGGTAACGCCCTGCTCGATGCCTGGTGCCAGACTCACAACGACAGCGAATTCGACAAAGACGGTGCCTGGGCGAAGTCGGGTGCGGTGCTGGAAGATCTGCTGCTGGCTATGCAACACGATCCATATCCAGGCAAGCCGCCCCCGAAGAGCACCGGCCGGGAATATTTCAATCTCTCCTGGCTCGATCAATACCTTCCCGATGCCGCCCCCAGAGAGGAAGACGTTCAACGCACTCTCCTTGAATACACAGCAGCCACCATCGCCGAGGCTGTCAGTCGGTGGGCGCAGCCCTGTGACAGGCTGATCGTCTGTGGTGGTGGCCGATTGAACGACTTTCTGATGGCGCGCCTGCAGGCCAAGGCAGCCTACCCGGTTGCGACCAGCGAAGATCATGGATTCGATGGGGATGCCATTGAAGCCGCCGCATTCGCCTGGCTGGCGGCACGCTGCCTGACCAGAGAGACCGGTAACGCCGATGTTGTCACCGGCGCGTCAGGGCTACGTGTGCTTGGCGGGATCTATCAGGCTTAGCGAGTTCCGATCCAGGGTGGAAGTCGGAGGGGCGGCGTGGCTGACCCTATATCGCGAATGAGTTACCGCAGCCACAGGTAGAAGCCGCGTTCGGGTTGGTAACGATAAATTGAGCACCCTGTAGATCTTCCACGTAATCGATTTCCGATCCGAGCAGGTACTGGTAGCTGAGTGAATCCACCAGCAGCGTGATCCCCGCCCGTTCGACCACCGCGTCGTCTACGGCCACCTCGTCGTCGAAAGTAAAGCCATAGGAAAAACCACTGCATCCACCGCCGGCGACAAACACCCGAAGTTTCAGAGAGTCGTTGCCTTCGTCGACAATCAACTGTCTGACTCTATGTGCTGCCTGTTCGGAAAATCCGATATTCGCCTGCATGGTTATCCTGCGATTCCGCGACTGTGTTGTTACCCAGCCGGAGAGTATTCGCCAACAATACTCAAGCGGTCAAGCGGTCACACTGCACGCTAGTCGCTGTTGGACGCGGAATCTGCACTTTCCGGAAACGGATGGACATTGGGCTTATCGTTAGAGCCGAGCTTCTCGTCGTGGACCAGTTGACCGTCCACCATCGCGCCGAGCTGCATTTCGATGAGCTTGTAGTAGACGTTGCCTTTTACTTCCGCCTTCTTAGCGAGCTCCATGTGCTTGATCGCGTAGATATTGCCTTCGACACTGCCATTGACCACGATGTTCGGCACTCGGATTTCCCCAGTGACCGATCCCTCGTCGCTGACCACCACCGTGGCATCACCGTCCACGTCAGCCGTTACGTTACCCTTGATGTGACCGTTTATGTAAAGTTGATTTACAAAATGAACGTCGCCACAGACCTCTGTATTGGCGGCAATCAGCGTGACGCCGGTTTCAGAGCCCCCTTTGTTTTTCTTCTTCGCTTTATCAATCATTGTTCCCGCCATCTTGAAGCCTGCCATGATGACCACCTCATAGGTTAAGTACTTTCCTGTCCCGACACCAACCATTCGAATGTGCGGGAAAGGTCCGCGGTTTTCGCTCCACGTCTGGCTGCGCTGATCACGATGCGAGATGGCTCGAAACCATCCGGAAGGGTGATCACGCCGGTCAGGTCTTGAAAGTAGCGAAACCGGAATTTCAAAGGATACCCATCGTCTTGTGCAATATCTGTGAGCGGCAGCACCCGTTCGCTTTCGGTGGTCGCCGAATCGGTACCGATCATCCGGCCATGTACGGCTATTTCGACATTACCTTGCACCCAATCGCGCCTCGACTCCACCTGAGTCAACAGCACGTGATAGGTATATTGCGCACTCTGCTCCATCTTCAGCAGCTCGAAATCCGCAATCTGCAGGCCTCTCGCAACGGATGAAGGCGACATGAGACTTTTGTAGAACGTCACTTCCTGATTCAAGGACGCCAGCTCATCCCGGAGGGATTTTATGCTCTCACGCAGAGCGGCGGCAGCTTCAACGTCCACGTGCCGGTTGAGATCGGCTTCCACCAGCTGTGCCTGCAGCTTTTCGATGGCCTGTTGATTCGACTCATTGAGCCGTTCCAGCGCTGCGACATAGGTCTGATCCAGATCCGCGACCGCCAGCCCGAACCGGTAGCCACCGAAGGTGCCGAGCCCACTGAGCGCAATGACGCTCGCTACCAGCAGGGCTCTGCGCCACGGATGGTGTGAGACCACCCTCATCTCGGGACGACTCCGCTTCACTGGACGGCCCCGCATTAGCGGGCCTACCCGCTGTAGCGGGCGTACTACCAGCCGCTCGTTGCCACGCCTGTCAGCCATAAACCTGCCTTAGTTCAACCTGCGAAGCTTATACTAGTGTCCTGGCCCGCTATCAATGAGTTAGCCGGG
>QIDL01000011.1 GCA_003228415.1 Gammaproteobacteria bacterium
TATATCACGGCCACGCGATGCGAGATATGGCGCACCATGCTCAGGTCGTGCGCGATAAATAAATAGGTAAGCCCAAACTTTTCCTGCAAATCCTGAAGCAGATTGACAACCTGGGCTCGCACAGATACATCCAGAGCAGATATCGGCTCATCGCACACGATCAAATCCGGATTGAGAGAAAGGGCGCGCGCCACACCTACCCGCTGTCGCTGCCCGCCGGAGAATTCGTGCGGATAGCGGCTGGCATACCGGGGGCTGAGGCCCACCAAGTCCAGCAATTCGCTCACGCGATCTCTTCTCTCTGCCGGTGTAAGGTCGGTGCAGATGCGCATCGGATCTTCCACGATCCTTCCGACGGTCATGCGTGGGTTGAGCGACGAGTAAGGGTCTTGGAAGATCATCTGGATCCGGCTGCGAAGCTTGCGCATCTCGCGTTCCGGCACCGTGGTCAGGTCTATCCCATCAAAATAGATACTGCCTGCCGTGGCCCTATAGATGCGCACCATCACGCGGCCAATCGTCGTCTTCCCACAACCGCTCTCACCCACCAGGCCTAGCGTCTCGCCCCGAATGATGTCAAAGGTCACACCGTCCACTGCTTTCACATAGCCGACCGGGCGCTTGAGCAATATCCCACTGAGGATCGGAAAATGCTTGACCAGGTTATCCACCCGGACCAGGACCTCGTTTTGAGCACTCATAGGTCTTGGCCCTGCGGTTCAAAGCGAACGTCAGACCAGCACGCCACCTGATGGCCATCGCCAACCTCACGTAAGATAGGCAGCTCTTCGCGACAGCGTTCAATCGCATAGCGACAGCGCGGCAAGAACTGACACAGCGAGGGTTCCTGCAGCATGTCGGGCGGGCGGCCATCGATGCTTACCAATCGCTCGTCCTCATCCTCGCCGAGATTCGGCAGCGATTGGAGCAGGCCAATTGTGTAGGGGTGTCGCGGGTCCGCGTATAAGTCCGCAACCGCGGCATGCTCCACGACGAAGCCCGCGTACATTACGATCACACGGTTGGCAAGCCCCGCCACAATCCCGAGATCGTGGGTGATCCAGATCACCGTCATGCCAAACTGCTCGCGCAGGGACTTCACCTGCTCGATGATCTGCGCCTGGATCGTCACGTCCAGCGCGGTGGTCGGCTCATCCGCAATCAGCAGCCTTGGGTTGCAGGCCAAGGCGATGGCAATCATCACGCGCTGTCTCATCCCTCCGGAGAACTGGTGCGGAAAATCTCGCGCGCGCTGGGCCGCGTCGGGGATGCCCACGGTATCCAACAGTTCGAGCACGCGCCGGTTGGCCTGCTCCCGGCTGATGTCGAGATGCTCACGCATCACCTCTGAAACCTGAGAGCCGATCGTATGCACCGGGTTCAGAGAGGTCATCGGGTCTTGAAAGATCAAGCCTATCTTCCCGCCGCGCACCTTACGCAGCTCTCGCTCCGAAAATCTCAACAGATCCTGGCCGTCAAATAGCGCTTCCCCGCGCGCCACCTCAGCAGGTGGCTCCGGGATCAGGCGCAGAATTGAGAGCACCGTGACGCTCTTGCCGCAGCCACTCTCGCCTACAATGCCAAGCGTGTCGCCCTCGTTGAGGTAGAACGAGACGCCGTTCACGGCATGAACGGTTCCATCCTGTGTGTGGAAACGTGTGACCAGGTCGTTGACCTCCAGAATTCGTGAACTCATTGTCCAGCTGTTTGCCGAATCGAAAGCAGGTGCGCTGGTTCAGCGCACCGCACGCGGATCGAACACATCCCGTAGACCCTCGCCAAGTGCGTTGAAACCGAGCACCAGCACGCTCAACACCAACCCATAAGCGAACGCCAGATGCGGCGCCACACGCAGATATCCGCGGCTGGCAGCCAGCATCGCGCCCCATTCCGGGGTAGGCGGGTTCACCCCCAATCCCAGAAAGCTGAGTCCAGCGCCGATCAAGATCGCGGTCGAGAAACGCAGCGTCGCCAGAATCAGGGGAGCGCTCCACACGTTGGGGAAGATGTGGTGAACAAGAACGCCCCACGAGTTGTTGCCCGACGTGCGCGCCGCAAGAACATAGTCCTCGTCCTTCACTGCCAGAACGGTGCTGCGGGTCATCCGTGCAAATTGGGGGATGTTGTAGATTCCGATCGCGATCAACACGTTAGTTAGGCCGGTTCCCAGCGCGGCGATGATGGCAATGGCCAGTATGAGCCCGGGTAGAGAGAGAAGAATATCCATCGCCCGCATGAACACCGAATCAACCGTGCCCCCGAAATATCCGGCCAGCATGCCGATAACGAACCCGATGCTCCCGCCGGATGCCACCGCCAAAAGGCCCACCATGATTGAGAGACGTGCGCCATACAAAACGCGTGCAAAAACATCGCGGCCAAACTCGTCTGTCCCCATCAGGTTCTTCGCGGAGGGAGGCTGCAGCCGGTTCTCAAGCTCCTGTTTGATAGGATCGTATGGCGAGAGCAGGCCAGGGAAGGCCGCAGCAAACAAATAGATGAAGATAATGACAAGCCCAAGCACACTCATCCGGTTGCGAAACAGGCGCCTGAGTGCTCTTCGGCGGTTGCTAGCAAACTCCACCTCGTCTTGTTGTAGCTGGTTGCCGAGGGCGACAGAGTCCGTAGCTTGGTAACGCATGGAAGTCACTTGCAGATCAACTCAACCTCGTTCCGCAGTCCGGAGACGCGGATTGAGGGCATAGTACAGGATATCGACCAGGAGATTGATGACCACAAAGACCACCGCCACAATCAACACCCCACCCTGAACGACGGGATAGTCCCGGAACTTGATCGCATCCACCAGGTAGCGACCCAATCCAGGCCATGAGAAGACCGTCTCGACCAGAACCGTGCCTGCCAATAAGTACCCAAATTGCAGACCGACAACCGTGATTACAGGAAAGATGCCGTTGGGCAGGGTGTGGCGCAGCATAATGACCAGCCCCGACAGGCCCTTGCTGCGCGCCGTTCGGATATAGTCCTCGTTCAGAATCTCTAGGAGACTCGCCCGGGTCACGCGCGAGATGACGGCAATCGAAGCCAGGCTGAGCGTCAGCGCGGGCAGAATCAGATTGCGCCAATCACCTTTCCCCCCGGACGGAAGCAGCGCCAGCTTGACCGACATCAGCCATATCAGCAGAAGCCCTATCCAGAAAACCGGCAGAGAGATCCCGAAGAGCGAGACGGACAGGCTGATATTGTCCCAGATGGAATACGCCTTGTACGCCGCCAGGATGCCCAAGCTCATCCCCACCACAATCGCAATAAAGATGCTGGCCATCGCCAATTGAGCGGTGTTCACCACTCCCTGCGAAAGGTCCTGGAGTACGGGCCGTCTGGTCTTGATAGAGTTACCCAGGTCGCCTTGAACCGCCTGCCACAGAAAATCCAGGTACTGCGCGGACAGCGGCCTGTCAAGCCCCAGCTCATTCCGCATTGCCTCAAGATCATCCCCCGGGGCCAGATCCATCCCGTAAAAAGTGGCCACGGGATCTCCCGGCACGCTGTGGAGGATCAGAAAGACGAGCAGCGTAACCCCCACCAACACCGGAATGGCGAGCAGCAACCGATTCACGATAATGCGCAGCATACTATTCCTCTGCCCCAGAGTCGCTCTGCCGCATGCGGATAATATTAATCTTTTTGATGGCTAGCTTCTCAACCTGGTGCGGCCAGGTGAGCGGCAGGCAGGCACATTTGCGGGAGCCTGCCGGCGATCCTTTCCGGATCGCCGGCAGGTGTTCGTCATAGCTTACTCAGTCAGCTTGACTTTCTCAAGGAATTGGATATCGATGGGCAGATACTCCAGCCCCGAGACGTTGTCGCGAACGCCATAGATCTGTGTCGTCTGATACAAGTAAATCTCAGGCGCGTCTGCGATCACGATTTTCAGTAGTTCAGCGTATGCCTGCTTCCGAATCGCAGGATCGGTGTTGAACTTGCCGGTCTCGAGCAGCGCGTCTACCTCAGGGTTGCTATAGAACGAGCGGTTGTTCGAGGCCGGAGCCCAGTTGTCTGTGTGGAATTGTGTGTAAAGTTGCCAGTCTGCGTCGTTAGTAGCAGGCGCAAAACCGAGCAACAGCATCTCCCACTCGGCCTCATCTGGACCTTTGCGGATGTTCTGGAGCAGGGTAGACCATTCGACAACTTCGAGCTCCACGGTCACGCCAACTTCAGCCAATTGCGCCTGAACAGCTTGGGCAGCTTCTTCTGCGCCCTGATAGCGCCCCTGGGGCACCCACATCTTGGTCGTGAACCCGTCCGCATAGCCAGCCTCCGCCAGCAAATCGCGAGCCTTGTCAGGATCGTATCCGTAGTTGTCAGTTGGCGAATACATAGAAACGCCATTGCCCAGCGGCCCGGTTGCCACTACCGCCAAGTCGTTCAAGATGTTCGATACGATCGATTCGCGATCGACGGCCCAGCTCAGCGCCTGCCGCACCTTCACGTTATCAAAAGGTGCCTTTGTCCCATTCATGTGGATGAAGACCACGCGCGTAAACGGAATGACATCCACGCGCATTCCATCCAACTCCTTCAAGAAATCGACGTCCTGCGGCGCGAGCTTGGTCACCACATCTGCTTCTCCGGTCTCGATCAGAACGGAGCGGCTTGCCGGCTCGGGGACCGGCTTGAATGTAACAGTGTCCAGCGCCGGAACCGTGCCCCAGTAGTCGTCATTGCGCTCCAGAACTATGCTTTCGTTCGGCGTGTAGCTGACGAATTTGAACGGGCCGGAGCCGACCGGATTCTGCGCTAGCTCTTCGGGAGACATGCTCTCCAGAGCAGCCGGGCTGATCATGCCCAGTGAGTAGTGCGACAGGTGGAACAACAAAGCTCCAAGCGGGGCTTCGGTCACAATCTCCAGGGTGGTATCGTCGACGACGTTGACTTCTGTTATGCCTTTCAGCAAGCGCGATGCAGGCAACGCATTGTCTGGGTTAAGAACGCGATCAAGATTCAATTTGATCGCTGCGGCATTCAACTCAGTGCCGTCATGAAACATTACGCCCTCTTGAAGCGTGAAGGTCCAGGTAAGCTCGTCGTCCGAGACCTCCCAGGATTTCGCCAGTTCACCTTCAACACTGCCGTCGGGCGTGAGAATGGTCAGATAGTCGAAAATCTGAGAGTTGACCATACCCGAGACGGTCTCGCGGGTGGTGTGCGGGTCGAACGAGACGATGTCGGATGGCAGGGCGTACACCAAGTCTCCTCCCGCTGCGGGAGCAGGTTCCTCTACGATCTGCTCTTCTTCGGCGGCAGGTTCGTCCGTTGCTTTGGCCTGCTCGGCCTCAGCAGCAGGTTGCCCCTCAACTTCATCAGTCGGCTCGTCCGCTCCACCGCAGGCGGCGAGAACCAAACCGAGAACAACCATCGTCGAAAACACGAGCCACCATCGTTGGCGTTTCATAAGCTTTCCTCCTCTATGCTAGTGGGTTGGTGAAAGGGTTCGAGACAAAGTGTCTAGCGAAAACAATCTATACCATCACCGTCCCTTCTTGATCACAACGTCCAACCGTGATCGCCATTAGCCGATTCAGTCGATCTTGTCCAGAAAATCGACGACTAGGTCTCGTATGACTCGATAGCCCGACTGAGGTTCGAGGACAATCTCATCCTCCGCAATTGTCTCGTTGAGGGGTGTCATGCAAGACATACGAGGCTTATTCTGGTAGTTGATGAAACACACGTTGCATACGAGGTCTCGGCAATAGTGTCTTCTGCAAGCGAGCGTCGGGTCGAGATGGTCGTGAATGTATTCCAGAACATCGAGCAGCCTTGCGACCTTATCGCGCGGCACTTCGTACATTTGCCAATACGGCTCTTCGCCCACCGCTGGATTGGAGCGCCTGATCCGTACTTTGAACACACCTGCCGAACCGTTGCGGATTTCAGGTCTATTGCTCATAGCGCACCTTAACGTCGTCCAGGTAGGTCAAGGCGACCGGTTCCGTCATGAATACGTCTTTGCCGTCTTCGCGCCTCACCACAATGTGCTGCAGCCACTGCTCATTGTTCGTTTCCGGATAATCCACTCGGTAATGGGCACCGCGACTTTCGGTCCGCATCTTCGCCCCACGTGCAAATATCTCGGCCAGCAGGAGCATCGCATCTAATTCCAGCGCCCAGATCCACTCGACGTTGTACTGTTCGATATCCGACAGACACATGGACGCAGCGCTCTCGCGCAACTCCCGCACGCGCTCGACGGCTGCCTCCAGGCGGCTTTCGTCTCTCAAAATGCCTACGTCGAAATACATCGTCTGCCGAAGCTCTTCATAGATGTCACCCGGGCGCTTCGCAGCCTTTTTGTCAGACTTGAGCAGCGATCTAAGGCGCTCCCGCTCCTCATGCATCCGGCGCGCGCTCACCGGGTCGGCCTCCTTGCGCCGGCCAGCGCGCAGGGCCGCATTGCGCCCGGCGATCTCTCCGAAAACCATGCACTCCGTCAATGCGTTGCCGGCCAGGCGGTTTGCACCGTGCGTGGCACCCACGATCTCTCCGCATGCGTACAGGCCAGGCACGCGGGTCTCCGCCTCTACGTTGACTCTCACGCCGCCCAGAGTGAAGTGATAGGTTGGCGCCACCTCTATCCGGTCCGGGTTTATGCCCAGTTTCACAGGCCAGACGTAGGAGCGAGCGCGGTCTCGTCGCAGCTCCTCGAAGTTCTCAATCCAGCGCGTGTCTTGCCATACGCCGCCATGCTCGGTCCCGCGTCCCTCCTGGATTTCCTGGAAGATTCGCTGGCTCAGGATGTCGCGCGGCATGTTCTCCTTCTCGTCGGGGAAGTCCTTCTCCATGAAGCGCTGCTCCTCGGCGTTGTACAGGCGCAGCCCGAGCTTCCATAGCTGGCTGCTGTTCACTGCCACGCCGCGCAGCGTGTCCGGCCAAACAAACGCCGTCGGAAAGAACTGATGCATCTCCGGATCGATCAGCTCGGCTCCCGCGCGGTACGCCATCGCGATGCCGTCTCCGGTCGAGCCAGTTTCCATATCGGTCACCTTGTACATCATGCCGGCCCCGCCCGTGGCCAAGATGACTGAGCCGGCAGAAATCACCACGAAATCACCGGTTTGCAGGTCGATGGCGGTTGCACCGCGTACTTCCCCCTGATCGACAACGATCTGCG
>QIDL01000028.1 GCA_003228415.1 Gammaproteobacteria bacterium
ACTTTTACTGACCGATGAGCAGCGAGCCGTCCTCCTGCAGATTTGCTCGGACCTGGGTGAAACGCTCTGTGCAGTATGTTGTCGGGATGGGGCATTCACGGTCAGGCCATTCAAATCAGGCTGGATAACGATGTCATCATCTCTACCGGTAGATAGAGAGCTTCAGCTCACACGAAGCCAGACGTCTACCGATTGCACAACAATGACCGGCGGCATATCATACGTTTTTGTTATCGATCATCAAGTCGTAATACGGCGTTGAGAAAATCCAGGTAAAGTATGAGTGAAGTGACGTTATCTCCAAAGTATCAGATCGTCATCCCGCTGGAGATTCGTAAGGCTTTGAAGTTGAAGCCAGGGCAAAAAATTCAGGCGATTCGGCTTGGTGAGCGAATTGAATTGATACCGGTGAAACCCATGGCCGAAATCAAAGGATTTCTCAGCGGTATCGAAACCGAAGTCGATCGGGAGGCGGATCGGATTTGAATGTTGTCGATTCTTCGGGATGGCTGGAATATTTTGCCGGGAGTTTGCGGGCGAGACACTTTGAAGAGGCAATACTACAAACTGAACTTCTGATCATCCCGGTAATCTGTCTTTACGAAGTATTCAAGGTCGTTAATCGACAACGTTCGGAAACAGACGCGCTGCAGGCGGTCGCGGCGATGCAGCAAGGTCAGGTGGTTCCATTGACCTCGGAGTTGGCCTTGTCTGGTGCAGAGCTCTCACTCCAATATTCGCTACCGATGGTGGACAGCCTGATAATGGCTACGGCACAGAGTGTCGGTGCTGAAGTCTGGACCCAGGATTCTGACTTCGAAGGGCTCCCTCATGTTCGCTACTTCCCCAGGTAATGAAAAAGCTGACTCCATCCTTCGATAATGGCCCCGATCCACACGGTGGAGCTGGGAACCACGAAGGATCCTCATGTGATCGAGCGCGAGATCGAGGACAATCAAAAGATCCTGAGTGACCTGAACGATCAACGTCTGTTTCGGCCCGATATGGTTGGCGGGATATTCAGCAAGTGAATCTTCAGTCCAGAGTCGATTCAATATCTGTGCAGCAACCGGCACACGGTGGTCACGTTCAATTGCCTTCCACGCGATTGGGAAAGCGCTGAGGGCTGGCCCGTCACTTTCAGCGTGTGGACCTTTGTCAATACCACGCCAAGTAACGATGCTTGACATCAGCAACGGTCAAGAAGAAGAACGAAATAGACACGCCTTTAGTGCAATGTAGAAACCCACGTCCTCTGGACGTGGTCGCAGATGACGGGCTTTGCCTGTCATAGCTGCCCATGCTAAATCCTCTGATTGAGTCGTCCCCACGACAGCAATCGAGAGGAAATAACATGAGCAGATTCAAGAAACTAACCCATGTTCTGTGGCATTGTCACTATCACATTGTGTGGGTTCCAAAGTATCGATCTCGACGTTGATGGGGACGGTGAAAGGAAGAACGGCTATCAGTAGATTTCGGCGTTTCCCCTATCTGAAGAGGAAGCCATACTGGGGTAACCATTTCTGGGCCAAGGGATACTGTGTTGTTACGGTTGGGCTTGACGAAGGCATGATCAGGACGTATGTCCGGTATCAAGAGAAGGAAGAGAGACGTCAACAAGAGATGAATCTCAGAGGATAATGAAACCTTGGGGATGACTCTCCGGCCAGCCTTCTTAGAATTTTTAGGAGAGTCCATACCATGTCCCTCGTCCTGCGCCGTGTTGTTCGAGATGACCGGCCTTCGTCAGCGCTTTCAGGTGATCTTTGATCGTGTTTCGGCTTACGCCGGTCACTTTGGTGGCACCAGCAACGCGCCCGCGCCCGCGACACAGCTCTAATATCTGTACTGAGAGTTCGGGCAGATCACCAAGTATCACACGCTCGCGCTCGATTTTTCCCCCTAGCCGCGCTTTTTGCTGCTGGAGCGCGTGCAGCAAGAAATTCAACCACGGCTGCCAGTCGGGTGCGTCCGCGCGAAAGCCGGCCGTTGCCATCCTGGAAAGGGTGGATTGCCAGAAAGACAACTACGAATACGGTGATGACGATCAGCTTGTGCAGTTCGCCGCGTTCAAGATTAGCCTGCGTCCATTCAACAAGCTCGGTCATCAGGCGCGACGTATCAAACGGCGTTGCCGTTTCAAACACGACACCAAGGCTTTCACCGTCCGGCCCGAAAGCCTCGATCCGAGTCGAGGAGCCAATGCTTTCAATCGTTGCAACGCGGGGCAGCGCGGTCAGCCGCTCGGACGAAATCCGCCCGATCGCCATCCACGCGCCTTTGAACTCGCCGATCTCGGCAATCAACTTGAGAATCGCCTGGGTGATCGCGATCGTGTGTGTCCGGATGCCGCCACCCATTTTTGCCTCCAATTCCATCCAATTCATTTCTGACCCCTCCTTCTAACCGGCTGTGTCCCCGGCAAGCCCTTTGGTGAAGTCCGAAATGGATACCAGTGGTAGCGCAAGCTTCGGTGCCGGAACGTAGATCGCCAGACTCCTACCAGGTCACAGACTTCACCGATCCGAATGAGCGTCCCAGAGCGAAAGACATGGATGTCCGTTTCTGCTTCCATTGATCTGCTCCTTTTTACGGGATTTCGGGTGCAGACATGATCTGTCTCATAAAGCCCGAGTAAACCGCAGAAAAATAAGCAAAACTGCCAGAAGGATGAGACAAGAGTTCGATAGGTTTTCTTTTTTGAAGTCAGATAGTTAGGAGTGACGGCCCCGGAACCTGTTAATCAGCGGGTCGCTGCAACGTGGTTGCGAGTTGAGCCCAAAGAAACGGAAGCCGCAATCTTAACAGGTGTGGCTCGTTGCTCGGTGTCGGGTCAAAATCGCAAATTCAGAATACTATCGGTAACTGCAAATGTTCTTCATAGATAAAATCGCGATGTGCGCGTAACTCACTCGTTAATGCGTTCGCGATTTCCTGGTTAACGCTGCCATAGAAATGCGGCTCGCGGAAATCTGTCCACATCGGGCAGCGATCCTCTGGCATGGGGTCGAGAAATCCGCATGTGGTTGCCCAGTATATGTCCAGCGCAGAAAGCTGATCACCGATCAGATAACGACGACCCAGTGCCCGCTGTGCTGTAAGTTGTGCGGACATAGACTCGAGAATCCCAACGATCCGGACGGAATTCGTCTTGAGTTCATTTTTATCGTAGCCGTATTTGCTTCCGAGAAATGAGAAAAGCTCGCGTTCGGAACTGTCCTCGGCTCGCGATTCCAGCGGTACCGAAACCATAAAATGGCGCTTGAGATAACAGAGTCCGCCCTCGCCCAAGAGTTCATTTGCCAGGCCAAACATTCGTACGCGATCTTCAGAATCCGAGGGGATCAAACGCGGCTCAGGACTCAAGCGTTCCGCAAGATACAGCTGATCATTCCACTGAGAGCGTGGCCGCTCATCATTCCAGATGACCACCGGAGCACTTGACTGCGCCGTCCATTCAATTAATTCACTTTGGCTACCGCCCATTCCGGCCTGTATATCCGAGGCACCTTCATTCGCGCTTTTGACCGGGATGTAGTCCAACCCTTTGACGTAATAAACACCCTTACAGGCCTCGTGCCACGGACCGGGAATGGTGAAATCTCCGAGGACCATCCGCAGGCCGGACATCGCACGTGCCTCCCGGATGGGGACGTAATTAATCTTGGTGTCGTCTACTGCAATCGTCACGTTACTCTCCTGACAGTCCAACCGACACCGAAGTATAATCGAATGTAAGCGCTCAGCGAACGACGTCTTGAGTCGTCGCTGGTTCGAACTCAGCAGGCAGAGCCATTTTTCCCTACGTTTATCAGAGAGTTACACGGTCCGTGGATTCCATGGACTGACCAGTCCTGGGCGACTGGTAGGATATTGGCAGGGTTAGGTTATGTGGAAATCCTACCAGTTTGGAGTTCTCTCCCGAAACCCCTCCATATCCATCACGTTCGGAGGTGTTCGTGCAGAGAAGTCAGCGGTGCTAAGTCGGGCTCCGCCGCGAACACGCCCTCCCTGCGTCACAGCGACAACTGGAACTTTCGGGCGAAAAATGTAGTTGACGTCAGGCAGGCGTCATTGACAACATCGTTATAGACTATGAAACTTCGCCGTACTCGCTTGGTAAGCCTATGTCCACATTCCGGCAGTTTGTTGTTCTACTCGTAGCCGCAGCGCTGACCCTCTCCACCGCGGCGGACGTGAAGCGCACATCCTCGGGCAAGCCGGATCTATCAGGAGTGTACGACACCGGCACCCTGACTCCGACAGAAAGGCCCGAGTGGTTGGGCGAGACTGAATATCTCTATCCGTGGGTAGCCAGCGCGCTCAACTGGGGGTTTGGCGTGGTTTCAGAGTGGGCGATCTCCAATGAGAGTGATCCGGACCGCGAAGCGCCAGAGGCTGGTGGTGACGGCAACAACATTGGCGGCGCAGGTGGAGTAGGCGGCTACAATCTTTTTTATATAGACCCTGGCAGTTCCCTCGGCGAGATTGACGGCAAAGTCCCTACGTCGATCATCTATGACCCGCCTGACGGCCGCTATCCACCTGCTCAACCGGATCTTGCCGAGCGTATGGGCGTGATCTATCAGAGTTTTGCACACGAAAACACCGGTCAGGCAACCTGGCTGGATCATGACGGACCGGGTCCATTCGATGACCCGGAGAGCCTGGCACCTTCTGAACGCTGCCTGATCTCCTTTGGTGCTACCGTGCCGACCATCTCGAGCCTGTACAACAACTATAAGCGTATTGTCCAGACCGATACCCACGTGATGATCCTTCAGGAGATGGTCCATGATGCCCGGATAATCCGCATCGATTCTGAGCATACTTCAGAACAGAACCGCAAGTGGCTTGGTGACTCAATCGGCCACTGGGAGGGCGATGTGTTGGTTGTCGAAACCGGCGGATTTCGAAAAATCAGTGGATTGCCTGGAGCGGACGAGAATCTGCACGTGGTCGAGCGGTTCAGCCTTATGGAAGATGGCAACCTTTACTACGACTTCACGGTATCGGACGAGACTGTCTGGACCGGTCCTTGGAGCGGCCGGTATGTATGGCAGTCGAAGCCGAACGACAGGGTCTACGAGTATGCTTGTCACGAAGCTAACTACGCTATGGGCAATATTTTGCGTGGAGCCCGGCTGCTGGAAAGCGAATATCAAGGCACACAAACGCCTGCCGCGGGCGGAGCCAACTAGGAGCCCTCAGCTTTTCGAATCGCAGAAAAGCGCTGTCGAGGAGCAAACACGGTGTCGTGTCCGTGGGTCGCGATCGTGTTAGATGAAAGTGAGATGATCGACAAACGCCTCTCGCTTTGACTTGCAAGTGAAAAGGCCCGTGTCTTGGATGATTGAAGGTGGAAAGCGATGTCGTTTGTAGAGGCTTTTAGTCTCGAGATGCTGGTAGAGTGCCGGTCAAGTTGTCAGTACCATTTTGTTTCGGGTCAATCGCTCCACTGACGTCTAGATTTGAATACGCCGATGGTGATCGCCACCAGCACAAAACCGATCGGCAGGCCGAAAACGATAGAAGCGGCCTGCAGCGCTGTTACACCGCCCACGTACAACAACAGGCCGGTGACCGTTCCGACCAGAACCCCCCAAAGCACCTTCTGAGCGACGCCGATCTCCAACTCATCGCGTTTAAGCAGCGTGCAGATCACCAGCGTCGCCGAATCGATCGACGTGATGAGCCAGGTGAACAGCAGGAATCCGACCACCGCTATCAAGGGCAACACCAGAACGCCCAGGCGTTCCACCACCGACACCGTTCCCACGGCGTAATCCGCGTTTACCTGGTCGATGATGCTGGTAGAACCGTACAGCTCACCATGGATCGCCGTACCCCCGAACACCGACATCCAGATGGCGACGCTGAGGGTTGGCACCAGCATCACTCCGATGACAAATTCGCGCACGGTCCGCCCACGGGAAACCCGCGCGATGAAGAGACCGACGAATGGCGCCCAGGCAAGCCACCATCCCCAGTAGAACACCGTCCAGGCGCTCTGCCAGCTCTGGTCTTCCAGCGACTGCGCGGTCCAGAAGCCCATGGGAATGACCCGGACGGCGTAGTCGGCAAACGACGAAACCACGAAGCCGAGCAGAAAGGCCGTTGGCCCGATCACGAGAACGGCGATTAACAGCCCGGCACTCAGATACACGTTGAGCTCGCTCAAACGCCGGATGCCACGCGATACGCCCGAGATCACGGACATGATACCGAGCACCGACACCAACGCCACGATGGCGAGCTGGTTGGTGACGTTAATCTCGATACCGAAGAGCTCGCTCATCGCCGCGTTCATGCCCCCGACCGCCAACCCGATCGACGTCGCTACGCCGAAGACCGTGCCTATCACGCCGATGAGATCCACCAGGTAACCGGGCCAGCGGTGGATATGATCGCCCAGCACGGGATACAGTGCCGAGCGCAAGGCCAGCGGCATATCACGCCGAAACGCGAAGTAGGCAATCGCAAGTCCCGTCACTACGTAGAACCCCCAGCCGTGCAGACCCCAATGAAAGATAGTCAGCGTTACCGCCGTCTGCGCTGCTTGCGGCGTCATCGGCGCCGCACCTTCCATCGCCAGATGCGGGTTGCCCTGAAAGTGCAGGATCGGCTCGGCCGTCGCCCAGTACAGAACGCCCGAGGCAAGCCCGGCGCTGAACAGCATGGCGAACCACGCGAGGTTGCTGAACTCGGGTCGCTCGTGGTCATGGCCGAGACGCACGTTGAAGCGGTGGTCGACGCCAATCCAGAACGCCGACAGCAGGCAAACACTGGCCACACCGGTGAAGAACCAGTCGAAGGTTGCGACCACGTAGTCCCGCGCGCCGATGAAGACATCGCTCGCTATTTCGAGATTGGTTGCGGTACCGACCACGAAACTGCCGATCACGACCATGGCCACCCACTCCCGAACATTCACACCGCGGATTGCTTTCCCGATCATGGCGACGGACTGGGCACCCGCAGCAAAAATGCCGATGGCACAGGGATGAACGGATGACGGTCAACACTGCCTGCCTCGAGCAGCATCTGGCTGATACCATATTCTTTGAGAAACTCCTCGATGAGGACTTCGCCTGGATGTATGTTTTCAGTATTGCGTAC
>QIDL01000348.1 GCA_003228415.1 Gammaproteobacteria bacterium
TGACCGATTCGAGCAGCTGATCAAATGGGTTCATCGGCAATCTGGCGGTCTCTATTCCGAACGCTTTACAAGCGCAAGACCTTTGCAGCGTTGTCGTGCATCCATTTTTGCCGGACGGAATCTTTCAATGGCAGTTCCTCGCACTCGGCAATCAGTTGGGTCAGAGGGATCTGCATGGTTCCCCAGCCTGATGCAAACAGAATCTTGTCCTGGAGTATGCGATTGCCGTAGTAGATCAGCATTTCGTAGCCCGAGCCCGGCGCGATCAAATGCTTGACCCGGCGGCAGGCAAAATCGATGTAGATATTCCTGTGCCGGGTGGCGATTGCCACCAGATCGGATACCCAGGGCCAACCGGCGAGACCGGCAACGATCGTGAGTTCCGGAAAGTCCCTGGCGACCTGATCGAGGTTTTTCGGATGGGCATAGTCGTGGGGCCTGTCCGATAGAAGGTGTATGCCGGTGGTAATACGGACCGGGATGTTCAACTCCACGCACTTGGCATAGTAGGGATAAAAGGCGGCATCGTTGATGTATCGCTGCTCCCGATAGGAGGAGACTTCAAACCCTTTGCAACCCAGTTCTTTCACACCGTCCTCGAGAAGACGCACGCCATTGTCTCCCTCGTCTCCCCAGATTCTGAACCAGGGCACAAGGCGCTCTGGATATTCTGCGGCAAAGCCGGCGACATCTTCGTTAGAGGCTCTTCGGCCGGCGTTACCAATACAGGCCACTTCAACATCGGCCACATCCAGCATCTGAATAACGTCCTCATGGGACATCGCATTTTTCATGTCGACATCACAGAGTTTCAGCGCCAGCGAAGTCAGGCCTTCCTTCTCCTTAGCCTCGTTGAACTCCTCGAGCGTCATACCGATCTGTGCTGACCAACCGGGCGCCATGTTCTGAGCGTAACCTTCCTTGTCAAAACCACGACCTTCCTGGATGAGGCGAATGGTGTCCGTTACCGCTTCGACGGTGGGTGTATCGCATTCAAAATCAATAACTTTCATCGGCTCTGCGCAGGGACTTGAGGAAATTGCAGAATATCATAAGTGCACGAAGTCGCCTCGCTTGACCCGGGCGCCATCAATGAGTTCGGCTCTGGCGTACTTTTCTGTTACTTCCACGATCCGCACTTCGCCGACCTGACGTTCGATGGTGTCGAGCAACAGTCCCGTGGAAGGGTCGATCAATGTTCTGACGACGGTCGAGACCTTGTAGAGATCGCCCGCCCGAACGCCGCTGGCTCTGTCTGCATTGAGATAGACCTCGCCTGCATCCGAACTGGCAATCTGAAATCGTCGCCGGGTCGTGCGGCGCAGATCTTCTGCAATCAGCAGCACCGCCTGACCAAGCGCATTGCGGGATGCGATACCCAGCGGCGACTTGGCGAAAGTGTCGCCGCCGATGCTGGCTTTTTTGAAGTCGAGACCGATCGTCCAGCCACCTGTTTTCGCGTCTGCCGTCACCCGATGGGAAAACTTGACCTGACCGGTGGTGGCATCGATCACGCTGACATCCAGACCGACGTGCGCCTGGCTGCCGTTACGGCCGATCCGCACCCCGAGTGGAGTCTTCGGCAGTGCCATGCCGAGCGTCATGCCGCCGCCGCGCTCGTTGGGATCGAACTCGGTAATGGTACCCTTGATAATCACTTCGGCCCCGACCAGGCGACCGGCCCCGGGCGCGCTATCCCGGTTGACCACACCGGCGAGCCCGAGTTCCTGCTCCCGGAGGATGTCAGACAGCCCGGAGCGATCGAGGACGATGAAGCAATCGGTGCGGGTCAGCGAGGTGGCGAGTTGAGCAGCGAGGCCATCGCCCACGTTGTAGCCCTCGAATGCCGCCATCTTGCCGGTGGCGTAGAAACCGTAGACAGCTACACGAGGCTTCAAGCCGCTGCAATTGATGTCACTCAGTGCGGTATCGATTTGTTCGGACTCTGGCGAGGTCGAATTTCCCTTCGACCCCTTTGCTTGAGCGCCCGCGTAGAGCAGTGCGCAGATCAGCCCGATCAGAGTGAGAACGATGAGTTTTGTAGTACGGGTCATGACTTTTCCTTTAACCAGGTAACCAGGTTTTTTCTCGTGCGTGATCTGAACTTGAGTCACGCTCACTGCTGATCCGGTTCACTTTGCTGTTCCTGAAAGGCGCGTTTTTCGAGTAGTGCCTCCAGGTAGCGGATCTGCGCTCCCTCGATGTAGGGGTCGATGCCGACCGGGTAGACGTAGTACAACTGCCCGCGTTCCAGTGGCAGGCTGCGCAGCGAATGATCGGCGATCAGCCGCTGAATGGCAGGATCGAACCGGTCTTTCGCCAGGATGATGAATCCTGGCTGCCAGATCGGAGAACCGGCAGAGGCAGCCTGGGTAAGCGACAAAAGAAGTGCCGCAACAAACTTCAACAGATGCTTTTTCATGGGGTGCCTCCGGGTATCGTGACGATGTCTCTGCCGGCCGAGACATTGCTGCCGGAGATGTCACCGCTGTTATCACCGCAGATCACCACGGTATTGCCGCCATCGGACTCAACGTTCACGTCCAGGCAGCGAAAGCGTTGCTCGTAGCGGACCAGCTGATTGTTGGTCTGGGCCCGTAGACCGCTGACGGTCGGGCTGTCCACCCGGGCGCGATTTGTTTGCGTGACCAGACGTACGTTGGCGCGCGCCTCGTTCTGCGCCTGTGCACGCTCGCGCTCGAATCGCATCCGCAGTTCGTAGATACGCTTGAGCAATGCGGCCCCGGGTTCCGGGCCGGCGGACGATTCCGCGAAGCCGGTTGCAGCCATCAGACATAACCCGGCGAGGAGGCAAATTCGAAGAGTCATAGTGTTTCTCCAAAAAGAGGGGGCACGAGGCCCCCTGGTCAGTTCTGGTCTTGTCGAGGGTTATCGGCGGATTATCGAGCTCATGGGATCAGCGATGGAGTTCGCCGAAGCGCCGCTCTGTTCTACCGAAGCGCCAGACTGGTTGCCGACGTTGCCGCCAACCTGGGCAGACGTGTTGCCGATCGGTGCGAACACGCCTTTGGGGCCCATGTCGCGGCCGGCGAAGGTATTCGCCTGGCTGATCGGTGCGCCGTTGCTGCCTTGAATGAAGAGGTTGTTCTGCGGCAGCTGATTGGTGTTGGTGTTCACCAGGGCCGGTCCGTAGTAAACCGTCTCATCGTTACCAGCGCTCACGAAGTTCGTACCGCCCTCGACACCTACAGAGTGTCCTTTCGCGGAACCGTAGACGGATGTGTCGGCTTGATGCCCGGCATCCTGATCCTGGTCCTTGTACGAAGTCATGGTCGGCGTCGCGATCTGGAAGTCCACATCGGTGCTCTGCTGCCAGGACTTGGTCACATCATTGTCTTCGGTGATTGTGGTGGTGACGTCGTTGTCTTCGCTGGTCTTGTAGACGCTGGAGTAGTCGTTGTCCTCGCTGCTCTCGTAGACGCTCGAGTAGTCGTTGTCTTCGGAGCTCGTTTTGCTGACCCACGAATCGTTGTCTTCGCTGTAAGTGCTGGACATTGAGCTCTCACTATTGAAGGAATCGCTGATCTGCAGGCTATCGTCGTCTGAAGAATGGCTTTGCCAGGAATCGTACGGGCCAGCCGCGGCGCTGCTGGCGGCGAGAACACCGGCGAGAACCAGGCTCAGGCGGAAGGGGGCTGTTTTCATGTTGGTCTCTCCTAAGAGGTCGTTGGTTACGGTTTCAGCGAACGTCCGAAAGAGTCCAGACGTTTGCCTTACCGATTGAGTAACGGCCTTGGAGAACGAGGTTCAAAGAAATTCGAATTTTTCTACTTCCACTCGGGTCAAAGGTCATCGCCGGCTCAGAACAGAGGCTCGAAAGCCTTAGCCGGGTCGGTTCTGAAATAGTTGTTGCTTCAAGCTATTTGAGCACTTCAATGTATGGGGCATAACTGTAAAGCCGGTCTCTTTTGCGCGCGCCGAGTTCCAGCAGGATGCCGGTTCTCTGCAGCGCATTGATTGCCTTTCCCGCAGTTGGCTTTGTGACGTCGAGTAAACGCGTTACCTGGGGCATGGTAATGACAGGATGATCTGGAAGATGCTCGAATAGCCGCATTGCAGTTATTGTTACACCGTCTACTTCAAGCAGTGTTCGCCGATCTTCTGATACTCGCCGATGCAGTTGTCGGGCACGATTTGCCGCGTCGATAGCCACAGCCTCAACTCCGGCCAGGAAAAAATCGAACCAGTTCTCCCAGTTTCCTTCGGTCCGAACCGATTCCAGGGACCGGTAGTAATCGGCTTGCTGTTCTTTGAGATAGACACTCAGGTACAGAAGTGGATAGGAGAGGATTTCCCAGTGGTCCAGAAGCAGCGCAATCAGCATCCGTCCGACTCTTCCGTTTCCATCCAGGTAAGGATGTATGGTTTCGAATTGGACATGGACTGCAGCGATCCGAAGGAGGGCTGGCAGATCGTCGTCGTTGTGAATGTAACGCTCCAGATCTCCGAGCAGGTCGGCGATCTGGTCTGGAGGTGGCGGGACAAAAGCGGCATTGCCGGGGCGGGTGCCACCGATCCAGTTCTGCGAGCGACGAATCTCGCCGGGTTGTTTGTCGGCACCGCGACCGCCCTGGAGCAACCGATGGTGGCACTCATTCAGGAGGCGGACCGACAATGGGAGTCCGCTTTTTGAGTGCAGTTCGTTGCTTGCATAGTTCATCGCCGCGACGTAATTCACCACCTCTTCGAGATCGTCAATCGATGATGATCCAACTTGCTCAGCATGCTCGAAGGAAAAGACATCAATCAGCGTGGCCTGCGTGCCTTCGATTTCCGACGACAACAGTGCCTCCTTGCGCACGAAGGCGTAGATGAACCAATCGAGTGATGGGATCATCTCACCCGCGAGATTCAGCCTGGCTAAGGCTGCCTCAGCAGCCCGCAAAGGGCCTTGCAGTTCGGCCAACGCTTTGGTGGTCAGTTTCGGTGGCAAGTCATTTGGGATGAATGCCTGCACCGATTCGCCGGCCACTGTGGTCGTAAAGTACTGGCCCGTCTTCATAGTAAATAATTATTTACTAGTCTACACTAAAAGTAAAGAATTATTTACTAATATTGATTCCAGTAAAGTGTGTTTCGTATTCCAGTGACCGCGGCGACCAGAGCTACTCAGCGCTCCCCGAAAGCTGCTCGAAAGTCAGTCTGCCTTCCTCGCCGAAGACCATATCCAGTGGAAATCCGACGGTTTTGTAGCGGCCTTTCTCCACGTGGGTGATGTGAACGACGGCGATGGTGCCGGGGGCAAGCTGTTCCGGGATGACCTTGAACATGCCACCGGCGGAGCGGACGCCGTCGGTGGGCTCCGCATATCCCATCGACCGCCACGCAGGTGTGTCGATTTCCCGTCGAAGCTGTGCGAGGTAGGCGTCATCGGCGTTGAGAATCATCTTGAGGTCTTCGCCGGGAAGCTGATCCCAGAGCGAGAATCCCCGTGAGAAATCGAAGTCGCCCGACTTCGACCAGCCGGACTTCGAAACAGAGCGATCGACCAGTTCGCCGTTCTTATAGCTGCTGGTGGTCTTGGTGACAGACACCGACAGGCTCCAACTGCCCCACAGGCCATAGCCAAGATAGCGTTCGGGCCAGATCCTCGTGCAGTCCGGTTGTTCGAGAAACATCGTATGGAAAGTGCCTTTGCCTGCTGCCTTGTCGACTCTGGCCGAGAGCAGAAGACCGTCGCTGTATGTCTGTCCGCCGATCAGAATCCTGGCATCGCCGCTCGGGTGGTCGATCTTCTGTTTGAACTTCTTTTTGATGGGGTCCTTGTAGAGTTTTGGCTTCTTCTTGCTGCTGCTCCCACCGCCGCCGAGAAATCCCCCCAGCAACTGACCGATGGCGGCATTGGCCGCCTTTCCCATGAGTTCGCTCATGAAGCCATCCGCGTCGCCCAGATCCAGAGGTGCTGCCGCCAGGGCGGTGGCGCAACGCGTGCTGGCCTGTTCGGCCACCTGCTGTTCGATGGGGCTCAGATCCAGGTTGAGTTCCGGATACGGGGTGGGTTCGGAATACTGAAATCCGCCTTTATCGCTGGGCACGATAGTGCTCACCGGGGATAATTCCGCGATTGCCGCCTGCGAGGCGCTCGATAGCCCGAGTGCCAGCAACAGCACCAGGGACAAGTGCCTAAAGCGTATCGAATTCGACATCGTTTGCTCCCGTTGCACAGGCAACAGCTTCCGCGGTTGCGGCGGATGCCGCCCGACAGGCATCGATGAGACCCGCGCCGAAGCGCCGATCGATGCCGGCAGGACCCAGATCCCTGGCGTTGGACTTGATGATCAGCCCCACTTCGCGTGATCCCATCAATGGCCCCAGCTCTTTGATGAGCGCGGCCACTCCGGTGACGTGGGCGGCCGCCATGGATGTCCCGGACAGTGGCGGGTACTGACCGTTCGGTGCGGCGCTGATGATGTCCACCCCGGGGGCGGCTACATCGATGTAGTCGCCGCGATTTGCCTGGTCGTAGAGCTTGTCTGCCACGTCGATGGCGGTGACGGCAAGCACGCCTGGCAGCGCCGCGGGGAATCCCGGCTTGGCATACTCGCCCCCATTACCGGCACCCGCAACGATCAGGCGATCCTGCTGTACCGCGAGCGAAACGAATCTCGCCAGCAGATCATCGGGTGGCCCGGCCAGGCTCATGTTGATGATGGTGGCGTCCGCGACGATCGCCACGTCGAGTGCCTTGACCAGCGAACTGGTGGTACATCGGGCGCTCAGGCCGCCTTCCTGTTTCGGGTGGCAGGCCTTGATCGGCAGAATTTCCACTGCTGGCGCCACGCCGTAACTGCCAACGGCGTTGTCTGCTTCCGCCGCGATGATGCTGACAACGGCTGTGCCGTGAACATCGGGACCAAACCCTTTGTCGGTGGTATCCACCGGATCGCGCAACCGGCCCTGCAGGTCCGGATGATCGACATCCACGCCGGTGTCGATCACGGCAACGAGCTGGCCGTTGCCCGCAGCCGATGGATGCAGTTCGAGTGCACGGGTCTTGGCAGGGCCGTAGTTGAGCGATGCGAAGGGATCTGAATAACCCGGGGTGGCCTGGTCCCGGATAGTTTGGTCCCGGGTGGT
>QIDL01000427.1 GCA_003228415.1 Gammaproteobacteria bacterium
CAAGGACTTCGATAGCGCGAACGCCGAGGGAGATGCTTCACCCCCCTCTGTCCCGAGCCTGTTCATGCAGGCGCTAACCGGACTGCTCGAGTCGCCGAAACCGACCATCGCCGCGGTGCGGGGTTTTGCCCTGGGAGGCGGGCAAGCCATCAGTCTGGCTTGCGATTTTCTCGTTGCCGAGCGCACGGCCCGTTTCGGCAACGTGGAGATGGCGTATGGTTTTCCTGCTGCGATGAATATTGCTTTGCTCTCGAGACATCTGGGCCGTCGCCTCGCGCTTGAAATCGCCATAACCGGAGAGCTATACGGCGCCGAGCGTTACTGGGAGCTGGGATTGGTCAATCGACTGGCGAATCCCGGTGAGCTTGAAGCGGTTACCGATGAGTTCGTGAATCTGCTCAATTCGCGGGAGCCCTGGGCGGTACGGCGCACCAAGCAGACGTTCCGCATGGCCGAGCAGGCTACCGAGCAGGGCGCCATGCATCTTGGCGACGAGCTCAACCACCTGCTTTTCAACGGACGCTCACGCAGCGTACATAGCGGCAGCGGCGCGGCAAAGGACTCGATCAAAAAGGGTATCAGCGACAGTGCCTAGTCCACGCGTGGGTAAACCCACGCGCGGTTAGCGCCAAAACCATCTGGTGGTAAACTCAGCCCCGGTGACTGGGAGAGGCGATGACGGCGGTCAAAAAATACGAGTTCGACGGCGAGTTCAAAATGTTGCGGGGTACGATCGCCTCTCCGAGCTTCGCTTACGAAACCTGGGGAGTCCTGAACGACAGCGCATCCAATGCCGTGCTCATCTTCACCGGTCTCTCTCCTTCGGCACACGTCGCCAGTTGTATAGACGACCCGTCCTCCGGATGGTGGGAGGACATGGTCGGACCGGACAAACCCATCGACACGAAGCGTTACTTCGTGATCTGCGTCAACTCTCTCGGCAGTTGCTTCGGTTCCACGGGCCCCGCCAGCATCGATCCCGAAACAGGCAACCTCTACCGATTGGGCTTCCCCGTCTTGAGTCTGGAAGATGTTGCCGAAGGTGGTGCTCTGGTGCTGGATCACCTGGGCGTCGATAAACTGTATGCAGTGGTGGGCGCCTCCATGGGCGGAATGACCGCCCTGGCATTTTCGCTTCTGCATCCAGATCGAAGTAGCAGCCTCGTTTCTATTTCTTCTGCTGCCCGCGCTCTGCCCTTCTCTATCGCGGTCCGGTCTCTACAGCGCGAGATGATCAGGACCGACCCCGACTGGCTGGGCGGTGAATATCAGCATGACAAAGGCCCGGTGAACGGGATGCGGCTGGCGCGCAAGCTCGGCATGATCAGCTACCGCTCAGCAACCGAGTGGACCGAGCGCTTTGGCCGCGAGCGCGCCGATGCCGGTAGCGACGGTCCAGGCCCATTTGGTATCGACTTCGAGGTGGAATCCTACCTCGAGGCACACGCCAAGCGTTTCATCGGCACCTTCGACGCCAACTGTTATCTCTACCTGTCGCGCGCCATGGATCTCTTCGATATCACCGACCATGGCGGCAGCCTTCACGGCGGGCTGGCCCGTTTGCGACTGGACAGGGTACTGATTATCGGTGTTGAAACCGATTTCCTGTTCCCGGTTGAGCAACAACAGGAGCTGGCAACCGGCCTGAAGGAGTATGTGCCAGAAGTGGACTTCCGGAGACTGGATTCCCGACAGGGGCACGATTCGTTCCTGGTGGACATGGATCGCTTCAGACCGGCCATCGCCAGTCTTTTCTAACATACTGCTCAGGCGCTTGCGAAAGCCTGTCGGATCAGCATGACCATCATCTGGGAATCGACGTATCCACCCAACAGCAGCCTTCGCTCGCCTGCTTCCTCGATTAACACGTTCGGCAACGCGTTGGTACCATATCTGCGGGATGACTCGAACTGTGCCCGTGTCCTGGAATGAAGCTCCTCATCCTCCAGGGCTTCCAGCAACTCCTCGGGTGCCCATCCAAACTCCTGCGCCACCCGGTCGAGCTCGGCAGCCGTGCTGATGTTCCTGCCTTCTACAAAAAAGCACTGTTGCAGACGATGTAGAAATCCAAACGGTGCAAGCCCAAGCCGTTGACGGAGTGCCTCTACCGCCACACAAGCCAGGGTGCTGTTGTAAATGAAGTCATCGGGGAGTTTGTAGCCAAACGGTTGTGCGGTAGTCGCATTCACCTCGTGCCACAGCTTCATCAAATGCCGTCGCCCGAAATCGCCGATGGGTTGAGTCGCATGGGTGTTCACCCCTCCGAGCAGAAGGTCGAAAGTGACTTCGTCTCTCAGCAGATGAGCCGTCTCCTCCACCGCAGCAGACATACCCCAGCACCAGGAGCACATGGGGTCGGTCACCACCAGGACACGATGAGTCATGGCAGGGTTCCATTAATCAAGAAGCAATCATTCAAGGACCATTCAAGGATTTTTCAATGATCAATCAGGATCGTTCAATCTTCGAAATCCAGAAGATCCAGATCTTCGCCCAGACGCTTGTCTTCCACTCGTTGTTCGATGGCCCGGCGAATGGCAAACGCGCGAGCATTCAGCTCCTTCTGACTCAACGCCTCGTCAGCAACCTTGATCTCGTCACGGGTTTCTTCATCGAGTTCGTCGACATCGTCATCCTCGGTGAGATCTTCAATTTCTTCGTCCTCACCGAGCTCCTCGGACTCTTCTTCGTCCAGCTCTTCGCCAGTTTCATCCTCTAGTTTATCTTCGAGGTCGCTCATCGATGTCACCGAGCCTGTGATCGTCCTTCGGAAACCTGCAGTCGATGGCGATGTTTTTAGGCGCGAAGCCTTAATCTGTCAAGAGGGGAGATCGGATAAATCGGAAGATCAGATAAACAGGGGCAGCAGCAGATAGCCGGTGAACACGATAATCGCGATAACGCTGAGTTTGTCTATGGAAGCGATTCTGCTCATCCGGCTACCTTAGAAGCAGCAGACCGGGCAGTGAAGTATCGTTTTACTCTAACGATATTCGCGCGATAGAAGTGTTTGGGAGTTCGGGCGATCCGGGCTAGTTATAGCGGAGAATCAGAAACAGCGTCAGCGGTGCCACCGTCAGCCACAGCAGTACCCCAAGCCAGAACGTTCTGCCACGGATCCGTCTGAGGGTAGATCTCGTCAGCTCGCAACCCACTAGAAACAGTGCTAAGACCAGCAGTGCCTTGGACGATTGACTTGCAACGGATACCAGCAGGTCTGGCAGCGAGACAAACGACGCGACGGCCGTCGAGCCGAGAAAGGCAACAATGAATCCAGGCACTCGGACTTTTGCGCCACCCTTGGCATCCCCTTTTGCCGTGAGGACACTGGCGATCAGCACGACCGGAATCAGCCACAGCGTTCTGCCAAGCTTGATGGTCGTCGCCACCTCGGCTGCCTCATCCCCGTATATGGCCGCGGTCGCAACCACGGAACTGGTGTCATGTATCGACAGAGCCGTCCAGAGGCCGAACTCCAACTCCGACATTGACAGCCAATGTCCGATAAGTGGAAAGACAAACAACGCAATCACGTTGAGCAGGAAAACGAGCCCCAGTGTCACTGCCGTCTCGTGAGGTTTGGCACCCAGAACCGGGCTCAACGTGGCGATGGCGGTGCCGCCGCAAATCGCAGTTCCAGCGCTGAGCAACGCGGACGGGATCCGTTCGGCTTTCAACAGGTAAGCATAGAGCAGGCCCATCGCCAGCGTCGTGATAACGAACAGCGCGACACCCCAGGCATAGGTGGCGCTCAGCTGCCAGACAGTTTCCAGATTGAGTTTGAGGCCCAGCAGAACGATAGCCGTCTGCAGGCAGTACCTGCCGATCACGCCCGCCTGAGCGATTGGCGTCCGGTTCAGCGTCAGGGCAATGGCACCACCGACCAATAGCGCCACGGCCGGGTTGCCAAGGACCAGCAACGGCCCGATTGCCAGCAGGCAGACAAAGGCCCCGGCGTTCAGATGCGCGTGAATTCCTCCAGCTTGCATTCTTTGAAGTAGCGTTCCCGGATCGGCTGTCGGCGCCATGCCGCAACAGCACTGAGCATTTTACACTTCTTGTCTGGCAATCCACCCGCCGGAACAAGAAGCAACATCCTCCATACTTTATTGCAGATCCACCCGGATTTTTCACCAATCACTTGGTGTTTATGACATTATCGTCGAAATAAATCTCAAGGTTCAGCCAATTCATGGAAGATTTTGACCGTCTGGATCGAAGGATTCTGAATCTGCTGCAGGACGATGCCGGCTTGTCGAATGCCGAAGTCGCCGATCGGGTCGGTTTGTCCCCGAATGCCTGCTGGCGACGCATACGGCGTCTCGAAGAACAGGGCGTTATCCGCAAACGCGTGGCCCTGTTGAGTCAGGAAAAACTGAAACTGGACGTCACCGTATTTGTCGGGGTCAAGACCAACGAACATAACGACAAATGGCTGCAGGAGTTCGCCAACGGAATCAAGAACATTCCGGAAGTGGTGGAGTTTTATCGTATGAGCGGCGATGTGGATTACATGCTGAAAATAGTGGTCAAGGACATCGCCGACTACGACCGTATCTATCGGAAGCTGATCTCAGTCGCGCCGCTGAGCGATGTGTCATCGTCTTTTGCCATGGAGCGGATCAAATCGTCCACGGCGCTTCCCTTGTCCTGATAAAGAGTCTGATAAAGAGTCCTAACCCGACGGCGCATCGGCATCGTAAAAAAGTTCGTTTTTAGTCATGAATTCCTGAATCGAAGAGACGCCTCGTTCCTTCGCCTCGAACAGACTCTCGAGATGTTCGCGAGAGTTGACGATACCCATGCCCGCCACCTTACCGTGTTCATCAACCAGTACCGCATAGGGCAGTTTGCTGATCCCATAGGCACGTCCCAACGATTCGGACAGCACATAGTCCAATCGTGCCAGATCGGCGGACTCTGAAAATCGCAGATGCTCTTCCCGTGAGCCGCCATCACTCGCCAGCACCACATCGAGCCAGGGCTCGGCCCGGACGAGCGTTGCCAGAACCGGCGTCAGCGATCGGCTGATCGGACAGTCCGGAGCCACGAACAGCAGTAACAGGCTGCGATTCTGCCCACCGGCACCTCCGGTCCGCAAGAGCTGCAAGCGTTTGCCTCTCAGCGTTGTCAACTGAAGTTCAGGGGCATCCTGGCCCAGTGTCAGCACCGCGTTGACCGACAACGCACCTGCCGGGGCCACTTGCGCGTAGAGCCAGGAAACCTGTCGCGATAGAATGGCGATCAGCATCACCAACCCGGCCATGAGCAGCCACAACGCAACATGCGCGATCAACAGGCTATCCACCCTCGGAACCTGCCTGGCCTTGGTTGAGAACGTGCTGGTTTGCCAGCAGTTGTTCCACGATCAGATAGAACGTACCAAGCACGATCACCAGCAGAACGACCAGCCCCAGATGCCACACGCCGTGGGAGACCACATCGGTTTCATAGGGCAGTGCCAACAGCAGCAAGGCACCGTTACGCAGCAGCAACCAACCGCTGATGGGGGTGGGGGCATCGCCGCAGCCGCAATCGATCGACGTGTTGCCGCGAAGCAGATTCACGGCCAGCGCTGCGGTATAAACCATCAGCAGCATGAAGGCGATCCACTTTCCCGGGCCGGTCGGCAGCAGAATCGCCACGACGGCCGACATCTCCAGCACCACCACGATGGGGGCCACGACGGACAGCAGCGACTCTGGAAACAGCCGATAGGCGCCGAGCGACGCCTTGAAGCGGGGAAAGTCTTTGAGCTTGTGGCTGACGCTAAGCAGAAAAACGACCGCCAACGTGCCAATCGCCGTCATGTACAGAACCCAGCTGAGCACCCTCGCGCCTCACACCCGACCCATCGATGGAAGATTCTTCGCTGATGGAGTGGAATAGTCAAACAGGCTCGTATCCGTGCCTGCTTGCCGTAGAATGGCGCCCAACGCACGCATCCGGAGCCACTGCAGCGCTTTGAAAACGAGACCGCTACCGATACCCGGACGCTGATGGATCCTCTTTCCCAGGCGGGCCTGGGCGCGGTGGTCGCGCAGATCGCCGGTCATCGGAGGCTGGGCTTCAAGGCGGCGTTGCTTGGCGCAGGCGCAGGCGCACTGCCGGACGCGGACGTCTTGTTCTCCATCATGGGCGACTTCATCGATCAACTGATCACCCACAGAGGAATTACCCACTCGTTATTCTTTGCACCGGTGACCGGCCCGGCTCTGGGCTGGTTGATCTGGTATCGGGAACGCAGGAAAGATCCTTCGCTATCGCTAGCCCGACGTAATTGCTGGATGCTCGTGATCACCCTGGCGCTGTTGTCCCACCCTCTTCTGGACTGGCTCACCCCCTATGGGACCCAGCTGTTGCTACCGTTGAGCAACTCACGTTTCGCGATCAACGCCATGCCCATCATCGATCCCGTCTACACGTTGATCCTGGGATCGGGCCTGCTCGGCGCCTGGCTGGTCGGACGTCGCCATTCGCAGAGCGTCAGCAGAATCGCCATGACGACTCTTCTCCTTTCCAGCGGCTACCTGGGCTACGCCTGGCTGCAGAACACGACCGCGGAACGGGCGGCCGCCGAGCAACTGGCAGCCGCAGATATCGAGGTCAGTCAGATCGGTGCGTTTCCCACCCTGTTGCAGGTTCATCTGCGCCGAGTCGTTGCACGATCTCCGAGTGCAGATCTGGTCGGGTTCTACTCCACCTGGTCACCTTGTGAAATCACCTGGTCCGCTGCGACCCGCGCCGATCCAGCAAAGCTGAAGACGTTTCTCGCTACCCGGGAAGGAGCGGTGTTCAACTGGTTCACCATGGGTTGGGCGCACTACGATCTGCTGCCGAATGATCAGGGTATCCAACTCAGAGGCAGTGATCTGCGCTACGGCTTCGACAACGACCCGCTGAAGAGCGTCTTCTCGCTTAGCGCGCAACTCGACCACCATGGTGTCATGACAAGCCCTGCGACGGTCGCTCGAAGCGTGCCGGAGGACTCCGAGAGCGTCCTCTTCCGACTCATCAGCGACGCCTATGCACCGGTCTGTCGCCCCTACAGCGCCGCGACTGCGCGGGTGTCAT
>QIDL01000302.1 GCA_003228415.1 Gammaproteobacteria bacterium
TCTTCGCCATCGAATATCAAATCCAGCTTGAACTGGCCGTCTTTGACCTGAGGGTAAATCTTGTTGACCGTCAGCGTGTAGCGCTCGCGGTCCCGGTCGAAATGAGCAGCCTGACCGATATCAACCCGGTTCAGATAGAACTCATCGATCTCGACCCGCAGTTTGAAGTCGTCCGGGTCATCGATCTGACCGAGCCTGCCACCACGTTGAATGCTCTGGCCAACCTCCACATCAAAGCCGGACAGTTTGCCGTCCACCGGTGCTTGTACATTGAGGGCATCGAGATTCTCACGGGCAAGTAACAGGTTCTGTTCGAGCTGTGTGGCCGAGGTCTTCAGAAACTCGAGCTGGGTCTCCTGCAGCCGCGCATCCGTTGCCTGACTTTCAAGAGTGACCGCGCGGCGGTTCCCGTAGTACACCAGTTCATCGCCGGCATCCTCGAGTTGGCTCCTGGCTGCAACACCCGCAGTGTCGAGATTGGTAAATCTTTCTACCTGTCGGGTCAGTCTTTTGATCTGATATTCGATCTCCACCAGATTACGCTTGTGCTGCAGGCGATTCTGTTCCAATTGCAGTTCTATGGTACGCATATTGTTGAGTTGCTCGGTAACCATCGTTTCGTTGCGAGTGACATCGAGGTAGAGAGTGGTGTTGTTGAGAACCACCAGCAGATCACCGGCTTTGACCATGGCGCCATCGTCCACCAGGCGTTTTTCCACCTGGCCACCTTCGATTACATCCAGATAGACCGTCTTTCTTGGTGTGACGCGACCGCGAATCGGAATGAAGTCTTCGAACAGCCCTTCGGTTACCTTCGAGACGACCAGTCGGCTGTTCTCGATCACCAGCGAGCGACCGCTGGCCTGATCATAGAGAAACCAGCCAATCAGGGACGCGACCGCAATTGCCAACCCGGCAATGGCCAGGGGTTGCAGAGGCAAACCACGTTTCTCAATGATTCGGTCCATTGCTGCGCCAGACCCGGCACCGGGACCCGTGCCGGAGCCGCCACCCGTTACCGATACGGGACGGGGTTTGTTTGCAGGCTGTTCGCTGGCGGTCATGTTTGAAACTGGCCGTATGGCTTTCGTTACCGACGTTCAGGCAAACACTGTGCCAATCTTATAACCATTTGTTTTAGCTGATTTTTTTGTCAGGCCGGAGAGAAACCACTGGAGACAGTGCTCGATTTCGAACACATTGGTGTACGATATCGGACAGTTCCGTTCCGAAAGGCGGCTGGATGGCGATCGAGTGAACACCAACAATGACAATGGCTGCTGAGCCAGCCGCGATGGCTGCTGAACCGGTCGCCATCCTCATCGTCGACGACGATGAGGACATTCTGACGGCCCTCAAGCTGCTGCTGAAACGCCACTACGCGCGGGTAGATACCTGCGACGACCCCGCACTGATTCCCGAGCGGATGTCCGCAATCGAGTATGCCGCCATTTTACTGGACATGAATTTCGGTCCCGGCGCCTCCAGTGGTGAGGAAGGCTTTCAGTGGCTACAGCGCATTCTCGACGAGGATCCCGACGCGGTAGTGGTACTGATTACCGCTCATGGAGGAGTGGAGGTCGCGGTGGATGCCATGAAGCTTGGTGCTACGGACTTCGTTTCCAAGCCCTGGCAGAACGAGAAGCTCGTCGCGACCCTCTCCGCTGCGGTAAAACTAAGGCAAACCCGCTCGGAAGCCAGCCGCCTCAAGCAGACCAATCGAGTGCTGGCCGGAGTAGCAAGCGCACCGAAACAACCCATGCTGGGAAGCTCCGAAGCAATGAAGTGGGTACTCTCCATGATTGCACGAGCCGCGCCAACTGACGCCAACGTGCTCCTGCTCGGCGAAAACGGTACCGGCAAAGAGCTGGCAGCGCGTGCTGTGCATCTTGAATCCAACCGAAGAGACCAGGCCTTCGTTGCGGTTGATCTGGGTGCAATTTCCGAGACCTTGTTTGAATCCGAACTATTTGGACACGTGAAGGGCGCCTTCACCGACGCCAAACGGGATAGCGTCGGCCGCTTTCAGGCTGCAAACGGCGGCACGCTGTTTCTCGACGAGGTTGGCAACGTTCCCCTCTACCTGCAGGCTAAACTGCTTTCAGTCCTCGAGCAGCGCCAGGTCCAGCCGGTAGGCTCAATCAAACCTGTGGACATAAATGTCCGAGTCGTCGCTGCTACCAATCTTTCCAAGGCGCAACTCAACGACGAAGACCGCTTCCGCCAGGACCTGCTTTTCAGGTTGAATACGGTTGAGATTACTCTTCCTCCGCTCCGGGAACGGCGCGATGACATCCCGGCGATCGCAGAATACTACGCGGATTTCTATGCTCGTAAATACGGCAGGGAACTCAAAACCTTCAGTCCAGAAGCCATTCAGGCACTGATCGCATACGACTGGCCCGGCAACATTCGCGCGCTTCGACACGCACTCGAGCGAGCTGTGATCCTCTCTGAAGAGGACGTTTTCGGCGTCGGCGACTTTCAAATTGATGGCACTCCGAATCCCGCTGGCACGACGGCCGTCGATGACCAGGCTGATGCCGAACTCAATCTCGAAAAGCTCGAGAGGAAAGCCATCCAACGTGCTCTGGGTAGAAATCGCTACAACATCTCTCATGCAGCAAAGGATCTCGGTCTTACCCGTGCTGCGCTTTATCGCAGGATGGAAAAGCATGGGCTTTGAAAAGTTCGGTCTGCTCGTCAGCATCCGGCTGGTGATGATCATGGTCGTGTTGGCGGTCGCCGGGTTCCTGCTCATCTCTCCAGGCTATCCGGCAGCCACACTACTTACTCTGGGGTTGGCCGGCATTCTGACCGTTGAGGTCGTTCGCTACGTCTCCAAAACGAACCAGGAAGTAGCGCGTTTCCTGAGTGCTGTCCGTTACGCAGATTTTGGTCAAAGATTCGAATTCACCGGTCTGGGAGCTGGTTTCAGCGAGCTGGGAGAAACATTTACGCAAATTCTAGATCGGTTTCGAGATGACAGAAGACAACAGGAAGGCGAGCTGCGGCACTTGAAGGCACTGCTGGAGCATGTTCCTGTTCCGTTGATCTCCGTGTACGCCGATCAGCGCATCGTGCTCTGGAATAATGCCGCACGAAGGCTGTTCGGTAAGGTTCAAATCGAACGACTGGCGGATCTGAATCCATTTGGTGCTGATCTGCCAGGAAAAATAATGGCCATCCAGCCAGAAGCGCGCGCCCTGGCGACCATCACCATGGATGGCATGGAGCAAAGTCTCAGCATCTCGGCCAGCGAAATTACCACAGCCTCGAGCACCGAACGTCTGTTCAGCCTCCAGAACATCCAGACCGAACTGGATGGCATGCAGCTGAGCGCCTGGCAGGATCTGGTGCGGGTGCTGACCCACGAGATCATGAACTCTATTACACCGGTGACATCACTCGCGAAAACCGCGGTGGATCTGGTTGACGATGTGAGCCGTAAATTATCGGATCAGAGCGAACTGGTGGCCGAATTGAAGGACGTCAAGGACGCCGTGAACACGGTCGCGCGCCGATCTGACGGCATGATGGATTTCGTCTCCAGCTATCAACGCCTGCTGCGTCTACCTGATCCCAAAATGTCACGCTTCAAGCTGGACGAGCTGTTTGCGGATGTGACCAGAATGGCCACGGTGGATTGGCCCGGAGCCGGGCTCGCCCTCGAGGCCCGGGTCGAGCCCAGCAAACTCGACCTCTATGCGGATCGACAGATGGTGGAACAGGTACTGATCAATCTCCTGCAAAACAGCCAGCATGCGTTGGAGGGTATGGCCAACGGTGAGGTAACACTAGCGGGCCGGCTGAACAAAAGAGGCCATGTGACCATTGAAGTGACCGACAACGGCCCGGGCATAGATGACGATGTGGCTGCCAGGATGTTCGTGCCTTTCTATACGACTCGCAAGGAAGGCAGCGGGGTTGGACTCGCCTTGAGTCGGCAGATTATGAATGCTCACGGCGGTACCATCTCATTCGCAAATGGCAGCGATGGTGGCGCCCGCTTCTCGCTGGCTTTCTGATTGGCACGTGACGCGTTCATGCCTTCGTCGCCCGCATAGTGGAAGCGACTACGTCCGCCACCATGAAGAAACAAGCCATCGAGACAGAGGCAGAATTTTTTTGGAGACCCTGCTCAGCCGACATCGAATTCATGGTCATAGGCGCGACAGGCATTCTCACGTAGAAACAACGGCAGCACATTCTCCCGCAACCCGAGCGCTTCCACTTCCGCCCGCCCGCGATCCCAGTCAATGGTGGGATACTCGGTACCGAACATCATCTTTTCCCGGCCGCGGGTGTTGATGAACTGCACGAAGTTGTCCGGCCAGTATTTCGGTGCAACCGCGCAGCAGGACATGTATACATGATCCCAATGGGCGATCGTTGAAATAGCCTCGTCCACCCAGGGCTGGCCGCAGTGCGTCATAATCAGTCGCAGCTCCTGGAAGTGAAACGCCACCTCATCGTAGTGAACGGGGTTCTGTACATGCCCTGGCTTTCTAGGCCCCGGCATGCCGGTGTTCATGGACACCGCGATATCGAGTTCCAGCGCTTTCACATAGAAAGGCCAGTACACACGGTCGGTGGGTGGCAAGGTGTAGCGAAACGGTGGGATGCGTAAACATCGCACCCCATACTCGCCGTGATAGGCCACGACTTTCTCGATCTCCTTGAAGCCGTTGAGCGGGTTGACGATCATGGCAGGCAGGATTTTTTTCGGGTATTGGGCATGCGCGCGGCCAACCCAATCGGCATGTTCCGGCTCCATGATCGAAATCACACAGGCGCCGATCCCCGCCGCATCGAGCTGCTCCAGCAGCGCTTCGGCGGAGTCGATCCTGGGTCGGTCGGCAATGTTTTTGAAGAGATAGCCCAGACCACCATCGCCTGGGTTCAAGAAACTGGAATTGACGAGAGAGTCAACGGCTCTTTCCTTCATGCTTTGATTCCTGTCAACAATGGTAGCGAAATACTATCGCCGCTCCCCCGCATTAAATGGTTTTTGCCAGGCAACGGAGGTAGAGTCAATCCGATCGAAACTGGAGAGTCTCATGCGCAACCGGAACTGTATCTGGGGTCTACTCGTCGGCCTCCTCATCATGCCTGCCACGTCACTCCTGGCGGCAGAGGCGATGATCGAAGAGATCATTGTAACCGCCCAGAAACGCGAACAACCATTACAGGATACCCCGATCTCGGTAACGGCCTTCTCCGGCCGAATGATCGAAGACCTCGGATTCCGACAATCGGTGGATATCACCGCACAAACCCCGAATTTCACCGTGGGATACCCCAATGGTGACACCGGCGTGCCTGCCATGTTCATTCGTGGCGTTGGCCTCAACGATTTCGCGGTATTGAATCAGGGCCCTATTGCCTCCTATTCGGATGAAGTCTATATCTCCTCCAACGCCGCCCAGATATTTCAGCTTCTGGACCTGGAACGCATCGAAGTGCTGCGTGGGCCTCAAGGGACGCTCTACGGCCGCAACGCCACCGGGGGTGCAGTGAATTACTACTCGCGGCGGCCAACCGACGAGTGGAGCGGCTGGGGTCGAGCCACCGCCGGTGAGTGGAGCAGCACCAAATTCGAAGGTGCGGTTGGCGGCCCCCTCGGCGACAAGGTCGGGATACGCGCCGCCATCCTCAAAACGGATTCGAAAGGCTGGCTGCGCAATCAATTCACCGGCAACCGCCAGCAGGGTGTCGATGAATTGGCCTGGCGGGTACTGCTGGAAGCCGATCCGACAGATAGCTTCAACGCGCTGTTGAACGTTCACGGCGGGAGTACCAAGTCGGATGCCGTCCAGTATCGCAGCCTCGGCACCTGGCCGAGCGCTTTCTGGTTCGGAGACAACTGCCCGAACAGCGACATTCTCGCGGGTAATTGTGTGGATGTGGTGGGCTACTCGGAACAGGCCGATTTCGTGAACCCCATCGATGGAACCGAAGCGGACGCGGTACCCGGCTACCGGGACGGCAACTACGACTTCGAAGCCAGAAACGACACCAAGTTCTGGGGCGTATCGCTGAACATGAGCCTCGATTTCGGCAATCAGATAACACTGACCTCCATCACCGCCTACGACGATGTGAACGACGCGAGACCGGAAGAAACGGATGCCAGCCCGGCAGACACCTTGACAGGCGTGCTCGGTGTCGAACAGGAAACCTTTTCTCAGGAATTTCGTCTGAGTCAGCAGGGCGCCCGATGGAACTGGCTGGCCGGTGCTTACTATCTGAAGGATAAGGCGGATGACAAGACCTCTTTCGATCTGCTCCGTCTGCTGCGCCCCTCATTGATCGGCGTGGACGACCCTGGCATCTGTGGTCCATCGGTCCCGACCGGCAACCCGACCGGTTTCTGCCCACCCCAATTCGTCTTCGAACAGCTTTCAGCCACCAAACAGGAAATCGAGAGTTTCTCTCTGTATGGCGATGCGACATTCGATGTCAGCGACACCTGGCGAATTTCGGTGGGCCTCCGCTATACCGACGAAACCGTGAAACACAAGGCAGCCTTTTTCTATGACGAGCCTGCCGCCGGTAACCCACCCATTACCTCGACCGATGAAAAAACCAGTTTCGACAACATCTCCGGCCGAGTGGTGGTTGACTGGAACGTCCTTGACGATCTGCTCCTCTACGGCAGCATCTCCACCGGTTTCAAGGCCGGAGGCATCCAGAGCACCACCGACGGCAGCTTTCCTTTTGACGAAGAGACACTCGTCAACTACGAAGCCGGATTCAAGTGGACCACCCTCGAAGGTAAGTTGCGATTCAACGGTTCTGCCTTCTACTACGACTACAAGGATTTGCAGGTCTTCCAGTTTGTGAATCTGGGAGATCCACCCACTCCTGTATCATTGTTGTCCAACGCATCAGACGCCAGAAACTATGGGGCCGAATTCGAAGTGCAGTGGCTGCCCATTGAGAATCTGTTCATCAACCTGGGTCTGGGAATACTCGACACCGAGTACAAGGATTTCGTGGACGATCTCGGCAATGACTTTACCGGCAACAAGATCACCATG
>QIDL01000469.1 GCA_003228415.1 Gammaproteobacteria bacterium
GTACTGGCGGAGCCACCAGGGTCGGGCTCAGGATCAGATCGTAGCGGCCCATGAACGCGCTGAGAATGCGGCGGGTATTGTGAAGCTCCGCCAGCGCGTTCACATAGGCGATTGCGCTCAATGATCGGCCAAAGTTCAGAGCTTCGAGAGTCACTGGTTCCAACTCGCCCGCATTTGGTGTCCGCCCGATATGCCGAGCGCGTTGGTCGATGGTATTCGCGACATTGGCGGCGACCAGGGTATGGGTAGCCTCACCAAACAGTTTGCGATCATAGTCGGGCGCTTCAACGCTGACCTCATGGCCGATCCCTTTCAGGCACTCGGCCGTTTCATCGACGGCTTGCTGGCATTCCGGGTGCAGTACTGCGCCGGTCAGCGGCATGGTATCGATGGCGATCTTCAGTCGACCAGGACCGGTCTGATGATCCTGCAGATAGTTGCCGGTAAAGGTCGGGGCACAGTACGGATCTTCAGGTTCGAAGCCGTGCGCCACGTCGAGGAACGCGGCACTGTCTCTGACACTGCGCGTCACCACATTACCACCGGCCATGCCACCCCAGCCTTCGCCGACGGCGGGTCCCGGAGAGGTTCTTGCTCTGGACGGTTTCAGTCCCACCAGGTGACAACACGAAGCCGGAATTCTGATCGAGCCACCGCCGTCGGTTGCATGTGCGGCGGGTACCCACCCGGCAGCTACCGCGGCAGCGGAACCGCCGCTGGATCCACCCGGCGTGTAATCCGTGTTCCAGGGATTACGGCAAGGTCCGAACAGGGCAGGTTCGGTGGTTGCCGCCAGGCCCAGTTCCGGCGTGCAGGTCTTGCCGTAGACAACTAAACCGGCGGACTTGAAGCGCCTGATCAAATGGGCGTCCTGCAGAGACGGGGAGTTCCCGGCGAAGAAGCGGCTGCCCAGCGAAGTTGCCGTTCCTTTGAGATCGGTGATGTCTTTGACCAGAAATGGAACACCCGCTAATGGGGAGTCTGGCAGGGTCTGATCGGCTGCCAGCCTGGCCTCATCATAGAGCTTGTTGACCACCGCGTTGAGTTTCTCGTTACCGGCTTCGGTTCGGGCGATCGCCTCCTCGAGTAACTCGGCCGCGCTGACTTCGCGCAGTCTGACGAGTTCCGCCAGGCCAACGGCGTCCAGGTTCTCATAGGGAATGTTCATTGGCTGGGGATTCTCGGCTTCGGTGGTGGCCATGTGGGATAACACACCTGCGAACAGGTAGCCAGTCAGTCGAATTTTACACCCAGACAATAGGCAACCAGTTTGTTGCCATCCAGATCACGAAAGTAGCCGCCGTAAAAACCCATCTGTGAGCCCCGGTCATGAGGTGCACCCTCGTCTTCAGCACCCAGTTCGATCGCCCTGGCATAGACCCTGTCCACCTCTTCCGCAGAGCCGGCATTCAGGGCGATCATGACTCCGTTGCCAACGCTGGCATCCTTTTCGTCGAACGGCACGATGACCGAGAACATGGTCTGACTGGCTTTGGTACCCCAACCGAGCATTCTGACGTCTGTCATGGTTCGACGCGCGCCCAACTCAGCCAGCAGGGTATCGTAGAAGCTGCCCGCACGGTCGAGATCGTTGGTGCCGAGAGTGATGTACCCAATCATGCTGTTGTTCCTCGCTATGTGATTATTTTACGCCTCGGGCATCGAGCCCGATTGCCCGTGGACAAGAATGTGTGTACCACTATTCGGGCAAAACTCGCGAAACGCATCCGGAGAGGATTCATACGAAATCAACTTTGACTTTCCCGCCAGCCAGCGAGGCCGATCGCTCTGGCATTCGATTCTCTTGCGATCAGTTCAACCCGCAGTATCCCGGGGTCTTCTGAATCACGCATCGACTCGTTTCGTATCTTCATCCGGCCATGCCAACGTACACGGTTCGTCCTCCAGGCTGGGGTCAGGGGGTGCTTTCTGTGTCGAGAAAAGGTTGAACCAACATTCGATCGAGTCTGAGGTCCCCCCCGGATCTGAATGTTGTCAAACCGATCTGCATTTTTTCATGACCGGCTTCGGGTTGATCCTGATAAGTGGAAAACAAGTGATCCCACCAAGGTAAATTAAAACCGAAGTTTCGATTCAGCTCCCTGGTTTCAATTGAGTGATGCACTCGGTGCATGTCGGGTGTCACCACAAACCAGCGCAGCACGCGGTCCAGGCCTGGCGGGATTCGAACGTTGCCATGGTTGAACAGTGAAGTAGCGTTCAAGATGACCTCGAAAGCCAGGACCGCAACGGCAGGCGCCCCCAGACAGACGATCGCTGCAATCTTTATAACCATCGACGCAATGGCTTCGAGCGGGTGAAACCGGACACCGGTGGTCGTGTCGAAGTCGACGTCTGCATGATGCATTCGATGTAGTCGCCAGAACGGGGGAATCGCATGGAAAGCGCGATGCTGAAGATAGATTACCAGGTCCAGGAGAGCGATCGAGCCGATGATTGCGATCCAGGGTAATGTGTCAAAGGAGTTGAATAGACCCCAACCCCGGGTTTGAGCGTGTAGCGCGGCCCCCATTACCACAATCGGGAACAGTGCTCGAATCAGCAGCTGGTTCAATGCTGCGATACCGAGATTTGAAAACCAGCGGACTTTGACCGAGGCAATGAGCGGGCGACGCGGTTGCCAGTGTTCCCAGCCCAGCATCAGCGACAGGACACCGAAAAACAGGCTCAAGCGAATCAACGTTTCGCCGCTGATGAATTCGTTCACCGGAGTTCTCAGCCTCGAAACGCCGAGCGAATGAGGCGGGCGAACTGCATTGCGGCCCCGGCAAGATTCACGGTCACGGCGGCGAGGAAGGGTGAAAACCGATGCCAGACCGCGGCGTTTATCAATTGCAGAACAATCAAGGCCATGAAAGCGACGACCACGCCGGTGAAACCCGCCAGCGCCGTTGCGATCTCGGCTATCCCGATAAGCAGCTCGACAATGTTCATGGTGATGCTCGTTTTGAGCGATTGTAACAGTCGTCACACGTCGTTTACCGCCTGGGACTCACTGCTGGCTGTGCGCAGTCGTGGATAGCACTACCAGCCACAGGTGGCTGGTGCTTGGTTCAGCGGCAAATCCAGTGTAGTTTTGCGTACAGAACGGAGGATTGCCAATGGAAGTCACCCTGCTCGAACAGGGCCTTGAGCTGATGTTGATCGGTATGGGGGCAGTTTTCGTTTTTCTCACGACCCTGGTCGGTGGGACTTCTCTGATGTCCTGGCTGGTGCAGCGCTTCACACCGGGTGCGGATTCTTCGGGCGAAGTGGCTGATGAAGAGATTGCCGCCATCGGTGCAGCGATCGCACAACATCGGCGTAAGTAGTCGACATAACAACAGAGCAAAATCGAAGAGAATGCCCATGAGCGAGTCGAATCCCCTCGGCATCACCGAGCTGGTGCTGCGAGATGCCCATCAGAGCCTGCTTGCCACCCGCATGCGCATCGACGACATGCTGCCAATCGCAGCAAAGCTCGATCAGGTGGGGTTCTGGTCGCTCGAGTCCTGGGGTGGCGCCACTTTTGATGCCTGCATCCGTTATCTCGGAGAAGATCCGTGGGATCGCATACGCCAGCTCAAGGCTGCGATGCCCAACACCCCACAGCAGATGCTGCTTCGGGGGCAGAACATTCTCGGCTACCGCCACTATGCGGACGATGTTGTCTGCAAATTCGTGGAGCGGGCGGCAGTCAATGGCGTCGACGTGTTCAGAATATTCGATGCGATGAACGACATACGCAATCTGAAAACGGCGATCAAGGCAACGCTCGATGTGGACAGGCACGCACAGGGAACCATCTCCTATACGGTCAGCCCGGTGCACACAATCGATCTCTGGGTAGATCTCGCACGACAGATAGAGGACCTGGGCGCGCATTCGATCTGTATCAAGGACATGGCGGGACTTCTCAAACCCTACGTGGCATTTGATCTGGTTACTCGGTTGAAGGCTGCCACCAATCTGCCCATTCATATGCAATGCCACGCAACCACTGGCATGTCCACCGCAACCTATCTCAAGGCTGTTGAGGCCGGCATCGACAACCTCGATACCGCCATCAGCTCCATGAGCATGACATATGGACACTCAGCCACCGAAAGTCTGGTGGCGATCCTCGATGAAACGGACCGGTCGACGGGGCTGGAACTTCAGAAACTCGAGGAGATCGCTACCTACTTTCGAAAAGTTCGTAAGAAATATGCACAGTTCGAAGGTGCGCTGCGCGGCGTGGATTCGAGGATTCTGGTTGCTCAGGTACCCGGAGGCATGCTCACCAACCTCGAGAACCAACTGCGTGAGCAGAATGCCACCGACAAACTGGATCTGGTACTTGAGGAGATTCCGAAGGTGAGGAAAGATCTGGGCATGATTCCGCTGGTCACACCCACCTCCCAGATCGTCGGTAGCCAGTCGGTGATCAACGTGTTGTCCGGTGAGCGCTACAAAAACGTCACCAGAGAAACCGCCGGGGTGCTGAAAGGTGAGTACGGTGCCACACCTGCACCGCTCGATCCAGAGCTGCAGGCGCGAGTGTTGAACGGTTCGTCGGCCATCACCGGTCGACCGGCAGATGAAATTGCCGCTGAGCTGGATCGGCTGACGGATGAACTGCAGAGGATTGCCGCTGAGAAGCAGATCAAGCTCTGCGAGGCAACCATCGATGACGTGTTGACCTATGCCCTGTTCGCACAGACGGGACTGAGGTTTCTGGAGAATCGTGGCAATCCGGCGGCCTTCGAGCCGGATCCGGATGAGGCTGCTGCAACTGACGACCGGCTGGAGCCGAGCGCAACACAACCAAGTGTTTATGCGGTTCGGGTCGACGGCCGGGCGTATACGGTAGAGGTGTCCGAGGAAGGCACGCTGAGCAACATACAACCAGGGAGCACCGCCGCTGTGAAAGCTGGCGGCGAAGCTGTTGCCGCAGCGCTGGCCGGCAATGTCCTCAAGGTTCTGGTCAACGTCGGAGATACCGTCAACGAAGGGCAACCGGTTTTAATCGTTGAAGCCATGAAGATGGAGACAGAAGTGGCGGCGCCGCGAGGAGGGAAAATTACCGCGGTGCACGTTCAGGAAGGGGATGCGGTGGCGGTCGGCGAACCACTGATCTCCATCGGCTGATCGGCGCTTCGTTGGACCTGATTCTACAGATCTGGCACGGCTCCGGCCTCTATCAGCTCACCTTCGGGCAGGCTTTGATGATCGGAGTGGGTTTGCTCCTGCTCTACCTCGCGATCGTCAAAAAATTCGAACCCCTGTTGCTGGTGACCATTGGTTTCGGCGGCATTCTGGCCAACATACCCGGCGTAGAAATTGCGACCGGCAACGGATTGTTGCATCTCACCTATGTCGTCGGGATCGAGTCCGGCGCGTTTCCGCTGATCATCTTCATGGGTGTCGGCGCCATGACCGACTTCGGACCGTTACTGGCGAACCCGAAAACGCTGTTTCTAGGCGCCGCAGCCCAGTTTGGTATCTTCGCCACGTTACTCGGTGCACTCGGGCTCACCGCACTCGGCTGGATGGACTTTTCGATCCGGGAAGCTGCTGCGATTGGTATTATCGGGGGTGCCGACGGCCCGACCGCGATCTATGTCGCTGGTAAACTTGCCCCCAACCTGCTGGGCGCCATTGCTGTGGCGGCGTATTCCTATATGGCACTGGTGCCGCTGATTCAGCCACCCATCATGCGTGCGCTCACCTCGCCGGAAGAGCGGCGGATCGAGATGGTCCAGTTGCGGGATGTGTCCAGGCGGGAGCGGATCCTGTTTCCATTACTGCTTCTTTTGTTGGTGGCTCTGTTGTTACCCACGGCCGCTCCTCTGCTCGGTATGTTGTGTTTCGGCAATCTGATGCGGGAGTGCGGTGTGGTGGATCGGCTTTCGTTCACAACCCAGAACGCCTTGATCAACATTGTTACAATTTTCCTGGGTTTGTCGGTCGGATCGAAACTTGCGGCCGAGCAATTCCTGGTGCCCAGTACCCTTGGCATCATGTTGCTCGGGATAGTGGCATTCGCTATCGGTACCGCGAGCGGTGTGTTGATGGGTAAGCTGATGAATCGTTTGTCGTCAAACCCCATCAACCCGCTCATCGGCGCGGCGGGTGTGTCTGCGGTTCCCATGGCGTCACGAGTCGCCAACAAGGTCGGGTTGGAAGCCAATCCCCAGAACTACCTGTTAATGCATGCCATGGGCCCGAATGTGGCCGGTGTGATCGGCTCGGCTGTGGCGGCCGGTATAATGATTATGTTCACTTCCTAGCCCGAGCTGCTAAAATTCGGCGTCTTTTTTGCCGGAAAGCTTAATGCGCCGTAGTCTCCTCGCACACGCTCTCTGCGTTCTGACCCTGTTGCTGGCGACTGCCGCCCACGCCGACATCGAGTATTGGGTGGCGGTAGGGAGTTTCAAGGATCTGGTCCTCGCTGAGAATGCTCAGCGACTGGCGTCTGCCCAGCTTCCCGAGGTCTTCAGTATTACCCAGGCCGAGACACCCTCCGGCTCGTTCTACCGAGTGCTCACCGGACCTTACCTGACTCGTGAAGTCGCCGACCATATGCAGAGCGAGGCGCTGCGTAGCGGATTCAAGGGAGCCTGGATACTTGCCACAGACGCGGGCAGCCTGTCTATGCCGTTGTTGAGTATCGATCCGTATGCCACCTCGGAACCATTCTATTCGGACGATCTGGAGTTCGAAATGCCAGACTACGATGTGCCCATATCGGAACCGACGGATATCCCGGGGTTCAACACCCCGGCAGAGACAGAGCGTTCGACGGAGCCATTCCGTGTCGATGAAGCACCAGCCGATTACCAGTTGAATAAACTCGAGCGGGATCAGGCCGCAATCGATGGGCTGGATCCCCTGCTGCTGGTGTGAACAGGTTCTCGATGATCGGGGCAGTGCTCGTCACTCTGGTGGCAGCCGGAATTGTAGATGGACTTCTTTCTGAGTGCCAAACAGGAGCTTCGGGGAACCGTTTGAAAATGCCTGGAACGACCC
>QIDL01000158.1 GCA_003228415.1 Gammaproteobacteria bacterium
GGTACGGTTCGCAACGAGCGGTGACCCCAACGGAGGCGGACTTCCCCACTGGCCGCCCTACGACCTGGAGACCGAGTCGTATCTCGAGTTCGATCAGAAGATCCGCATCGGCAACCATTTGAGAACCAATACCAGCGATCTGTTCGCCGATGCCGAAGCCCGCCGCCGGGTGGCTCGAAGAGGCGGGGTACGACGGTAGCGCGATCCCGATCCGCCTCGGTGCGGTTGTGGATTCATCGGTCCGACCGAAGTTCCCCTGGCTGGTCACGGTCCTTCAGCGCGCCGTCGAGTCGTCGCAGCGTCGGTACCGCCAGCACCAGAGCGACCACCGCCAGCGTACACAAAAAGGTGGTTGCCGGAAGCAGCAGTTCCATACCGATGAAACCGGCGAACACGCCGAGGGCAAGCGAGTTCATCTGGGCCAAGGCGCCGTTGAGCATGAACAGCGACATCACTCTGCCGCGCATCTCGTTGCTGATGATGCTCTGGATGATGGATGCGGACATGATGCTGGCCGCTGTCCAGGCAGCACCGTTGATGAAAAAGGCAATTCCTGCCAGGGGCAGTGAGCGTACCAGTCCGAACAGCAGGAAAGACAAACCGAAAACAAACGAGCCAACGATGAGAATACGTCCCGGATGCCGAGGCGTATCCATGTAGGATAAGCTGAAAGAGACGACCAGCGTGCCCGCTCCCCAGGTTGCTGCCAGCAGGCCGTAACCGCCAGGTGTGAGTCCCAGCACATCGCCGGCCCAACTGACGATCAAGCCCTGATACAGCGAGAAGCCGAGCGCTGCGATGATGAAATTCAGCACGATGATCCAGGCCACGATGTGGTGATGCCGCGCGTAGCTGATGCCCTGGGAGACGGTGGTCAGCACAGGCTCGCGGCGCGCAACCCTTCTCTGGCCGCGATAGTGCAGCAGGACCAGCGCCAGCAACACACCCAGGTTACCCGCGGTGCTGAGCAGATAGGCACCACCGGAACCGATGGCATCGATCACCAGGCCGGCGAATATCGGGGTGATCGCAAAACTGCCCATCTGTGCTGCGGTGGTCAGCGCCACCGCATTGGGTATACACGCCGAGGGGACCAGCTCCGGGATCAGGGCCTGGCGCACCGGCGCGTCCAGGGAAGCGGTTGCCGAACCGACGAATATGAGTCCGAATACCCACCACAGATTCACATACTCGCTGATGGCCAGCAGACCCAGAATCACGCTCACCACCAGGGAGATGGACTGGGTCACCATGAGCAGCAGGCGCCGGTCGAGCCGATCCGCCAGGGCGCCGCCGTACAGGCCGAACATCATCGCCGCGAGTCCGCGAATGCCGCCCAGGGCGCCGAGAACCCACACGGAATCCGTCAGTTCGTACACCAGCCACATCTGCGCGTAGTACTGAAACGCCATGGTGCCGCTGGCGAACACCATGCCGAGCCACAACGTTCGGAAATCGTGAAACGAAAGCGCGGGAAACCGGCCCGGGGAGGTTCCCGCGCTATCCACGATCAGGCCGGCTTGGTTCGGCGATGGATCAGGGTCCGGTTGCGGTTTCAAAATCGCAGCGCACCCAGCGGTCTATGGGCACCGGCTGCCAGCCGAGGAAAGAAAAATTGATATGGCCATAGCCGCCGCTGAAGCCGCTCCATTTCACCATGCCGGGCTCGATCTCGTTGGCGCCGCTCCAGTTGGCATACTGCAGAGGCTCCCAGCCGTTGTAGGAGACTATCTGGCCGGGGCTGACGTTTGCCGCGACCTTGGCCCGGGCCTCGAACTCGCTGACGTCGTTGAACACCCGGATCAGGTCGTCGTCGACCACGCCGCGCGCCGCCGCGTCGTCGCTGTTGACCATCACGTTGGGCGCGCCACGGTGGGTGCCCAGCACGATTTTGTTCATGTGGTTCATGGAGTGCACCGACCAGCGATTGTGGCCAGAGGTCATGCCCAGTGGATAGTCGCCACCCATGCTCGGATTGGGTTTGTGGCGCGGTAGCTGCTCCCCGGCTTCGAGAAACCACTCGTGGTCGATGTAGAACTGGGCGCGCCGGCAGTAGGTGGGATAGGGCGCGCCGTCCTCCACATGGTTGCGAAACGGTGAGTGAGTCTCGTCGGTTTTGAATGGCGAGGCTTGAGACAGCGCGCCCGGCATCATCCCCCAGTCGGTGAAGCGTACGAAGCCCTGCTCGCGCAGGGTTTCGATGCTCGTGCCCGGCGGCAGCGTCCCGGCCAGGGCCGAATCGCGAATCTGCTCGTCGGCCACCCGTTCCTGATCGCTGTAGTAACCGTTCATGGTGTAGGCGTTCACCATTTCATCATAGCGGCGCTGTCTGCCTTCGGGATCCGTATACTCATCGAGACCGCGGGCTTCGGCCCGCTCTGCGATCTTGCCGAGCAGGGCCTTGAAAATCTCCCACTCGTTCTTCGATTCTCCCGCCGGTTCCACGGCTTTATCCGACATGGTCAGGTTCATCACGTAGGGTCCGGCGTTGGCAAAGGCGATCTTCTCGTAGTGCTGGGCTGCGGGCAGGAAGTAGTCCGAATGCAGGCCGGTCTGGGTCATGCGGATATCGATGGTGACGATGGTTTTCAGCTTTGGCCACAGGGTGTCGAGCAGAGCTTTTTTGCCGCCGCGACTGCGCCGCAGCATGTTGCCGCCACACTCGATCAGCACTTGCGGCACCTCGTCGGCACGAGGATGGTCCAGGCCGTTCCACCAACCCTTTTCCCGTGCCTCGTTGAAGTAATCGTCGAAGGTTCGCGGCAGGGAATCGTCTCCCCAGTCCGGGTTGTTCCAACGCTTGTCGTAGCCGCCGTGGAAATACCACCAGTAGGCGGGTGTGGAGGCGGCTGCCATGGGCGCCGCTTCATCAGGCGCTCCCATCACCGTCCCCAGCACTCCCCGGGGACCCTTGGTCAACTCCAGCATGGCGATTTCCGTGGTCATGGTTGGATCGATCTTCTTGATGTTTGCCACCGCCTCCTCTCTACCTGCCAGCACGGTTTCGGTGGCTTGAGCGCCACCGGAGGTCTTGGCCATGGCCAACATGGCGCCATCGTGCATTCCGGCCGCCCAACAGCAGAGCCCCGTGCCTTTTTTGCCCCAGTTGCCGCTGACCGCCAGCACCAGACACATGGCACGCTCGATGAGATCGCCGTGATAGATCTTGCAGGCATTCATGCCGAGCACCAGATGAGTCTTTCGGGTGGCGATCTTGCGCGCCAGCATTCTGACCATATCGGGATGCACCCCGGTGATGGGCTGCTGTGCCTCGGGCGTGTATTGGTCATCGAGGCTGTCCTTCAACAGCGCGCAGACCGGCCGTACGCTGATCTCGGTGCCGTTGGCCAGCGTGACCGGGTAGCCGCCTTCGAGCGCGATCTCCACACCTTGCAATTGCAGATCACCCCGGTCTGCCTGCACCAGTCCGCCTTGCGGATTCCAATGGTAGAGCTGATCTTCCCGGCCAGCGCCTTCTACATCGATCTGGCGAAGGTAGCGGCCGGTGTCGGTGCGTACCAGCAAACCCAGATCGGTCTGCTCCCTGATGAAGGTCCAGTCGGCGATGTCCTCGTCGAACATCACCTGTACCAGGGACAGCGCCAGCGCCGCGTCAGATGCCCCCTTTACCGGGATCTGGTAGTCGGCGTGGGTGTGAGATGGATTGACGTCCGGTGATATGTTGACAATTTCCGCGCCTGCGTAGCGGGCTTCGGAAAAGAAGTGATAGAACGGGATGCGGGTATATACCGGATTGCCCTGCCAGAACAGCACCAGCTCCGAGTGAAACCAGTCGTCCGCCGAATTCTCGATGGCCGACTTGCCGTAGGACAGGTAAACGCCGGGGGTGAAATCTCCAATGGAAGCATTGAGATCGGTCTGAAAACCGCCGATCACATCGAAGAAGCGGCCGGTGGGACCCACGGTCACCGTCTCTGGCGAACCTTCCTTGGCGATGGAACGAGGGCCGTGATCTTCGATGGCGTCGATCATCGCATCGGCAATATCGGTGAGCGCTTCATCCCAGGACACCCTGTTCCACTTGCCTTCGCCCCGTTCACCCACCCGTTTCAACGGATGCAGGACCCGCTCCGGTCCGTTGAGGGACTGATTCCAGCAGGCGCCCTGCATACATCCCATGGGATTGTAATCGGGCACACCGGCCTCGATGGTGGGCAGAGTGCCGGATTGCTCCTCGCGCCAGACAATACCGTCCTTGACGTACACGCGCATGGGGCAGTTGCCTGGATAGCAGTCCACGCAATGGGTGCCCCAGGTGACCGAATCCCAGGTCCAGGCGTTACGATAGAGATCCGAAGGGTCGTGGTACTCGGGGTCTCTGGCTTGGGTTTCGCTCATGGCGATTCACCTCGAATTTTCTCGATGTTGACGTAGGTGTTGCGCATCACCGGACAGGGTTGCCACTGGGTTCCCCAGTAACGCAGATGTCCATAACCGCCCGCCAGGTGCAACCACTTGATCATGCCGGGCTCGGCATCGTTGGGCCCCGCCCAGTCCGTGAACTGGTACGGTTCGAAGCCGTTGTACATCACCACCTGACCGGGCTGGGCGCTGGCCGAGATCAATACCGGCACCCGGTACTCGCCGTGGTCGTTGTAGACCCGCACCTCTTCGTTGTCGGCAACCCCCAGCGCCTCTGCGTCCGCATCGTTGATCACCAGGTGTGGTGCTCCGCGATGGGTTTCCAGCATCAGGTGGTTGGCGGTGTTCAGTGAGTGGATGCTCCAGCGGTTATGACCGCTGGATACCTGAAACGGATAGTCGCCTCCCGATTTCGGCGGCGCCTTGTGCCTGGGCAGGTGCTCGTCCGCCTCGATGAACCAGGGATGCTCGATGAGAAACTGAGCCCGGCGCGACAGGGTGGGCCAGGGCTCGCCCTTTTCCACGCGATTTCTGCAAGAAGCGAAGGTCTCATCCGGCTTCATGTCGGTGGCCTGCGCCTGGGCCCGGGCCGAGACCCCCAGACCCTGCCAGCGAAAGTATCCGGTAGTTCTGATCTTCTCGAGACTGGCGTCGGCAGGAATGGTGCCGACCAGCGCGGTGTCGCGAATCATCTCATCGGCAATCGTGTCCTCGTCCACGAACTGGCCATCCCGGGTGAAGGCCCTGTGACAGTTGGTCAGATCGTGCTGACCACCGCGGGCATCCATGAACGGCTTGAGCCCGCGGGCCTGCGCCCGTTCTTCCAGTTTTTCTGACAAGCGTCGGAACGCTTCCCATTCATTCACCGCCTCCCCCGGCGGCTCGATGGCGCGATCGCAGAAGGTGAGGTTCATGGTGTGTGTGCTCGGAATGCCGAAACCGATTTTCTCGTATTGATTGGCGATAGGCAGCACGAAGTCGGAGTACAGCCCAGTGGTGCTCATACGAATGTCCATGTTGACAATCATGTTGAGATTGGGCCACAAATTTTCCAGCAGCAGTTTGCTGCCGCCGCGTGTACGCCGCAGTACATTGCCGCCGCACTCGATGAGCACCCTGGGAGTGTGCTCTGCGCGCGGGAAGTCCACCCCCTGCCACCAGTCCTTGTCCATGGCCTCCTGGTAGTACTCTTCGAATGGCCGTTTCATGGATGGGTCGTGCCAGGCGCGCTTCTGCCAGACATCCTTGTAACCGGCGTGGTGATACCAGAAAAACAACGGCGGGAACATACCGCCGCCACCGGAGGCCTTGGCGGCCTCGATGGCGATTATGGAGGAGGTCAGGCTGGGATCCTGCTTCTTGGCTGCCGCCACCATGGCTTCCTGAGTATCCAGGATCAGCGCCACTTCTTCGGGTCCGCGCTTGGACTTGGCCGCCACGGTGAACCAGCCATCGAACATACCCGTGAGCCAGCCCTGTACCCCGGTACCCTGGCGGCCCCAGTTGCCGGTCAGGCCGAACAGCAGCAGTTGGGATCGTTCCATCAGATCGCCGTGGTAGTGCTTGCCCGCATTGGACAGCGAGCAGATGATCTTGGTGCGACCGCCGGCAATCTTTCTGGCCAGCTTGCGGATATCGTCGGCATGCACGCCGCAGATTGCGGCCGCTTTTTCCGGAGTGTAGTCGTCCAGGCGGCGGCGCATGCTGGTGAGCACGGTCTCAAACGTGGTCGCACCGTCGAGGGTCTCCACGCTGAAAGTGCCTTCGAGTGCGGGTTCCACCTCGCCCCAGAACAGAGTGCCTCGGGGCGCGGGAACTGCCTGGTCGGTCTTGGCATCCCAGACGTAAAGCTGCAGATCGCTGCCGCCGGGCACCCGATCCGATTCTCTCAGGTAGCGTTTGGTCTCGGGATTCATCAGCAGCGGCAGATCTGTCTGCTCCCGGGCAAACTGCTCCTCCACCAACCCTTCTTCCAACACCACCTGACTCATACCCAGGGCCAGCGCGGCATCACTTCCGGGGCGCAACCCCAGATGATAGTCCGCATGCACGGCAGAAGGCGAGACATCCGGCGCGATGGTATAAACCTCCGCACCCTTGTAACGGGCCTCGGCAATGAAGTGGTAGTGGGGGATGCGGGTGTAGACGGGGTTGCCGTTCCAGATGAGTATCACATCCGCGTGAAACCAGTCATCGATGCTGCTCACCGGATCGAAAAAGCCGTAGGTGAGGTAGTGTCCCGGCGCGAAATCGTTCATCTCCGCGTTCACATCCATGGTCAGCCCACCGATGGAACTCATGAACAACTGGCGGCCCACGGTTCCCCAGGTGTGAGTGTTGCATCCCGACGGTGCGACGATGGATTCGGAACCAATTTCTTCGACGGCATCGAGGATGGCGTCCGCGATCTCGACCGCCGCCTGATCCCAGGTCACTCGCTGCCAGCGTCCCGCACCCCGTTTGCCTACTCGTTTCAAGGGATAGAGAACCCGCTCCTTGCCGTAGAGCGTGCGTGTCCAGCCTGCCCCTTTCTGACAACCCATGGGATTCAGATCGGGCACACCTTTCTCCACCGTCGGAAACA
>QIDL01000213.1 GCA_003228415.1 Gammaproteobacteria bacterium
ATCTCGTAGAGCACATTGTCCGTTCCACGAACGTCAGCCACGTAGTCACCAACGGAAATTTCCGCTTCGCCGCTTTCGTCGACGTAGAGCGCTTTGAGCGCCTGGTGCAGGCGTCCTTCGTTGAGAGTGCCGATGCCGTTGGTCACGGATCGGCATTATGCGGGGTGATGGCGACAGTACAAGCCTGGAATGAAGAAGGGAGTGAGGGCAATCCCATGGATCTGACACGGTCGTAGGGCGCCAGGGATGACGCTCCGCCACGCCTGAGGCATACTCTCAAGCCACTTGATCACCCAATCCAAAAGGGAGAATAACAATGAGTGCAGACGGCACCTGGAATACCACCATGAACACCCCCATGGGCGCACAGAACGGCACCATGACCCTGAGTACCGAAGGCGGTGCGCTGTCCGGCAAGCTCGTTTCACCTCAGGGTGAGATCGACCTCGAAGACGGCACCATAGACGGAGACAACCTGACCTGGAAGGCCAACATCACCTCTCCCATGGCAATGACGCTGGAATTCAGCGCGAAGGTCGACGGCGACAGCATGAGCGGAGACGTGAAGCTCGGCGCGTTCGGCAACGCTACCTTTACCGGAACCAGAGCCTGACTTCCTACGCCTGGCATGCGCTGGGATGAGCTGGCAGGAAGAAGTTGATGAGCTGAGGCGGCGCGAACAGCTCGCTTACGCCATGGGCGGCCCGGACAAGGTCGCTCGCCAACACGAATTCAACAAGCTCACCATCCGCGAGCGTATCGACGCGATCGCGGATGGTGGCAGCTTTCACGAAATCGGGACTCTGGCGGGCGTCTCGGTCTACGACGACCAGGGCCGCCTGCAGGAATTCACACCTTCCAACTTCGTATTTGGCACCGCCGACATCGACGGACGCCCGGTGCTGCTGTCCGGTGATGATTTTACCGTTCGCGGCGGCTCGGCGGACGCCTCCATCGCCGGTAAGCGGACTCAAGCCGAAGGCCTGGCACTGGAACTCAGGCTGCCACACATCCGTCTGGTGGACGGGATGGGCGGTGGCGGCTCGGTAAAGACCATCGAGCGAGCCGGGAGAACCTACATACCGGAGCTCAGGGGTTGGGAGACGGTGGTTAACCACCTTGGTGTTGCGCCTTCCGTCTCGCTGGCACTGGGTTCCGTGGCCGGTATTGGCGCCGCACGGGTTACTACCAGCCACTACTCGGTCATCGTCAAGTCGAGCGCGCAGATGATGATAGCCGGTCCGGCGTTGGTGGACTGGGCCAACCTTGGTGAGGTCAGCAAGGAAGAGCTGGGCGCCTCCAGGATTCATACCCGCAACGGCGCCATCGACGATGAGGTAAATACCGAAGCAGAAGCCTTCGCCCGGGCACGGCGATTTCTCTCCTACCTGCCCTCGAGCACCGATGAGCTACCGCCGGAACGGCCCTGCAACGACGATCCGCAACGTCGCGAAGAATCGCTGATCGACATCATTCCGAAAGATTCACGCAAGGTCTATCGCATGCAGTCGGTGATCGATGCGGTGGTAGATCAGGGGTCCTTTTTCGAGATCGGATCGAAGTGGGGTAAGGCGATCATCACCGGGCTGGCTCGCTTCGATGGCAAGCCGGTGGCTCTGTTTGCCGAGAATCCGATGATTTACGGTGGTGCCTGGACGGCAGACGCCTGCCGTAAGCTGGTTCGTCTCATCGACCTGGCCGCCACCTTTCACCTGCCACTGGTGCACCTGGAAGACTGTCCGGGTTTTCTAATCGGCAAGCAGTCAGAGGAAAGTGCCACGATCCGCTTCGGCTCCCAGGCCCTGGCAGCCCTGGGCCAGGCTCCGGTACCATACTGTTGCGTGGTAGTCCGCAAGGCTTTCGGAGTCGCCGGAGGTGCCAACCACAAGCCAGGTAGCCATCACATCCGGGTGGCCTGGCCTTCCGGAGACTGGGGATCGTTACCCATCGAAGGTGGCATCGAGGTGGCCTACAAGGCCGAGCTCGCAGAAGTTGATGACTACGATGCCCATCTGGCAAAGATCAAAGCCCGACTGAATCGGGTGCGTTCGCCGTTTCGATCCGCGGAGTTCTTCGAGATTGAGGAAATCATCGATCCAAGAGACACACGTTCGGTGCTCTGTCGCTGGGTACAATTGGCTCGCCGGGCGCAGAATACCGAACCGGCAAGATTCTGGTACCGGCCATGAAGATTCCGGTATCTCCCATAAGGAAAACAAGCAGGAACCACTATGAAAACCACAGTTGTCACGCTGACTGGCTTGTTGTTGTCTTGCAGCACAGGTGCCCTCGCCAACCCCACCAGATGTGAATACGGGGAGCTGTCCCGCATCATCGAAGTGGTCTATTCAGATCCGGGTCAACCAATACCTTGCGAAGTGATCTACAACAAAAGCGAAGAAGGCAGTATCGAATCGCTTTGGCGGGCAAACAACGAAGTCAACTACTGCGAAGTCAAAGTAGCAGAGCTCATCGCGAAGCTGGAAGGGCTCGGCTGGGCCTGCGCGAACACGACGCAGGACCCTCAGTCCCTGCGCTGATGGAGTATTGCTTCGAGCACCTTTTCCAGATCCGGCGCGGCATCATTTTTCAACTCTGCCATTCGCTGATAGATATCCGCCGCAGCCAGATGGAAACCGCCAGGCAGTCCTCGAGCCGTGAAGCTGGCGGCAATTTCTTCCATCTCACCAACAAAGCGCCAGGCCTTTGCGGCGGTGCCTCGGGCGGTTGCCTCTGAGCGAGCGCTGAGATCCGGTTGTGATCGTTGCCATTCTTCGAGCAACGACGGGCCGACACCTTCCGCTTCCGCCAGCGCACGAATGGCCAACAAAAGAGCGCTGGTGCCCTTGGTATATGCGGCATAGCACATCTTCAGCGCCGAAGCGGCGCCCGCTGGCCCCGACACCACATGCACACCCAGCACATCATCGCTGAACCACCCGGCCACCGCCTCAGCATCATGACCAGAGAGGTAGAGACGGGTAGTACCCGGCCGCAACGCAGGAGGCCCAACGATCCCACCATCGACAAAAGTGTCTCCGATCAGTTCATGGATCTGACGCGCCGTCGCGGGCGCTACCGCGTTGGCATCCAGATAGGACCCTGTGAAGCCGGCCTGTTTTACCGCGGCGGCTACCGCTGTTGCCGCGTGGGGCGGACAAATGCTGACCAGGCCCGCACACTGCCCGACAAGTTCGCCGATTGCCGGAACCGAAACCAGACCCGCCTCGGCGGCACGTCGAACCGTCTCCTCCCCACGCCCCTCTTTCAACCACAGTACCTCGTGACCCGAAGCCTTCAGCGCCGCTCCGATGGTGACGCCCATGGCACCCGGATGCAGAACTCCCAGCTTCATCGCCGATAGTCCAGCGGTGGCTCGCGATCGCCAAGCAGAGCACGATACTCGAAGTCCTTGCCACGCCTGCGCTGCAGTTCCTGACGCGCCTCGGTAATCAGTTCGGGATTCTCTATGAGGTCCATCGCGGTGCGAGCCAACAACTTAGCGGCAAGATGCATGCCTTTGAATCCGATACTGGTTCCACCGGCCGCCACCGCCTGCCAGCTATGAGCGGGAGTCCCGGGAACCCAGGTGGCTGTCGTAAACCCTACCGTGGGTACATTCCAGCTCACGTCCCCGACATCGGTTGACCCCATGCTCTGGGTGAATGCAAAGGGCTGAATCTGATTCGTCGCATCGATGGGCGGCAGCTTTCCGGACAGCGTCTGACGGATGTCCCGCGCGAATTGACGTTCGGTATCGTTGTAGAGAAACCCTCCGAAGCCACGCAGATTGTCGTCAACCAGGCGCGCCAGGGTTTCGTTGGGCAGCACCGCGTAGTTACCGTGCATGACCTCGTAGTCCATGGTTGTGTCGGTACCGAGAGCACCCGCTTCAGCCGCCCGCACGACGCGCTCAAACAGACTGATCACCCGTTGAGCATCGGGGTGGCGAACGTAGTAGTACACCTGCGCGGTTTCCGGAACGATATTGGGTGCAGCACCACCGTTGGTGATCACATAGTGGATGCGCGCATCGGACGGCATGTGCTCGCGCATGAGGTTGACCATGTAGTTCATCGCCTCGACCCCATCGAGGGCCGAGCGGCCGCGATCGGGTGCGGCGGCCGCATGTGCGGCGATGCCGTGAAAGGTAAAGCGCCCCGATTTGTTGGCGGTGGTGGTCGCCGCAGCAGCGCTGTTGCTGTCACCAGGGTGCCAGTGCAACACAACATCGACATCGTCAAACAGACCCGCCCTGGTCAGATACACCTTGCCGGATCCGCCCTCTTCCGCTGGGGTGCCATAGACCCGCACGGTACCTGAGCGGCCAGTCGCCTCGAGCCACCTGGCAACGGCAACTCCGGCAGTCGCAGAAGCAGCGCCAAAAAGATGATGACCGCAGGCATGGCCACCACCATCATCGCTGAGCGGCTGTCGAACCGGTGTGGCGGCCTGAGACATTCCAGGCAGCGCATCAAACTCCGCCAGCACGCCGATCACCGGTTGACCGCGGCCGTAACTGGCAATAAAGGCCGTCGGAATCCCGGCAACGGCGGTTTCGATGGAAAATCCCCGCTCCGTCAGGAAGCTTTGCAGCGCGGCGCTGCTTTTCTCCTCCATGTAGCCCAACTCTGCATGTGACCAGATCGTCCTGGCCAATTCGGTGCCGGCATCGAGCTCTGCATCCACCAGTTCGACCACGGCTGGCTGAGCCAGCGCGGTTACCCCCACCAGCGTCAGCAACAGCAACAGCAACGGCGACGGGATCCGGCAACGTATCGTCAGCATCATCGAAGGGTCTCCGGCTACCAAAGGTCCAACTGTGCCGGGCTTACCGGTCCAGGGCAAATCCTGTCCATGGTAAACTGGCCTGGATCCTGCTATTCAGGTACCGTTCAGGAAACCGAGCGAACAATGAGCAATAAGGGACGAACTACAAGAACCAAGACAAGGATGAATCGTGAATAAGGGATATGCGGCAAAAAAACTGGCCTCGCTGGCGGTGGCCGGTCTGCTGGCGGTCTTCGTGGGCAGCGGCCTCCAGGCCATGCCTCCGGAGCTCATCGGTGTGCCTGTCAGGAGCATTCCGGACGCCAATGAGATCAGCAATTGGGCACACATAGACAATCAGCGAGTGCTGGTCAATCTGAATGCTCAAGACAGCTATCTGATCACCCTGAAATATCAGTGCCACGGCCTGGCCTGGGCACAGAACGTGTCGGTAACCATGTCCAACAACACCATATGGGCGGGTTTTGATGCCATCAAGGCAGACGGACTGGCCTGCCCGATCGACAGCATCCAGAAAATGTCCCCGAAAGACCTGTTGGAATTCGAATAGCGATCGATCAGGTTGGCAGAAAGTGCACCGGGTAGTTGATCGTGGTGGTGCCTACGTCCCGCTTGCCGAAATTGAACAGACGGATGCGATTGACGAGCTTCGCCACTACCGCTTCGTCGGTAATCTCTGACGCCACGACCTTGCAGTCCACGACCTGACCCGAGGGGCTGATGACCAGTTCCAGCACCACTTTGCCCTGCAGAGTCGGATCCTGGCGCAGGGCTCTGTTGTAGATCGCGAAAATCGCCCCTTTGTTGCTATCGAACACCCGGCGAATCTCTTCAATGCTGCGCTGCCTGGGATCGAGTTCGCGTGGGCGACTGACCCCACCTTCACCCTTGCTCCCTTGAGGTACATCCACCTTCGTGGTTTCGCGTCCGGCAAGCGCGACGCCACCGGTGTCTCGTGACAAGGCCGTCACGTTCACACCGGCGCTTCGAGTACCGTGCTTCGAGGTGAGTATCGAGCGGTCGATGCTGGCTGCTTCTCCGGAGCCTTGTTGAATGGCGCCGGTATCCTGCAGCTTGTCCATGTCTACAGCCTCACGCATATCGGCGAAGGTATCTTTAAAGGCCAGCAGCCCGGAAATTGCCGCTTTCTCCTGGGCATCAGCGACCGTTGGTTCAGGAATCGGTTCCACCTTGGGCTCCGGCGGCTCCTCCACTTGTGGTTCCGGCTTCACTTCTTCGATCACCTCAGGCTTCGGCTTCGGTGGCGGAATCACCGGCTCGGGTTTCTCGAGCATGATGCGGGCAAGCTGGGGCGGCAGCTCTTCGAGTTCCTGCCGATCCACTTCCGGAACCGGCAACCAGGGAATGACCACACCGAGAACCAGGATCAACAGCAGGGTAAGGGTCAGCCATCCACGAAATTTCCGGATGTCTGGTCGTGCGACATCCCAGGGTAACGTGAATTCGGGCATATAGATCATGGTGGTCATGAGGCGTTCCCCGCTTCCGGCGGAGACAGTGCCACTGTCTCCTCGGTCGCAGCGCCGGGAAGCAGATCATCATCGACTTCAAGCTTGTTCACGGCCAGCGAGATACGCGCATAGTCTGTGGTCTGACAGGTCAACATGACCTTCTTGAGCAGCCAGTAAGGCAACGCCTTGTCGCCCATGATGGTGATTTCGAAACCCTCTTCTGGAATTGCACCCTTACGGCTTGCCTGGTATTCGAGTTCTCTCTTGAGACCGTCGATCACCAGCACGGATGGGTCCCTGAGCTCGCTCACCCTCGCCACCAGCCGTCCCTGGAGAATCAGGTCTTCCTGGCTGATGGAGATCATCAGTTGATTTTCCGGACGTTTTTCCGCGGTGGAATCGGGTAACTCGATCTCGGAACTGGTTTGCAACACTTCCACTTCGGAGGAGTTCACCATCAGGAAAAATACCAGGATGGTGAAGATGTCCATGAGCGAAACCAGATTGAGGCTGCCTCCTTTGCCGTGTTTTTTCTGCGCGATACGGCGATGCTGATGGCGTATCTGGCTCACGATTGATTGCCTACTGAAGAGGCACTGACCGGCGAATCACCCAGCGAGATCACCGGAAAGAGTTCGGCGTGCACCACTTCGAGGTTCTGCAGCGCCGGGTAGGAGCGCACCCTGTCC